>NZ_DBMFCD010000001.1:0-167432 GCF_056872695.1 Wujia sp.
TTTGAGAACGGAAAGATGGATTGTTGATTGGATAGATATAAGATCTTTGTATGGAGTTCTGAAGGTACAGAAAGAAAAGACCGATACGGTCTTTTTTTTGTGCCATTTAAGTTGACAGTACGTAGTGAATTTTATAAAATAATATTAGATATTTTTAAAATATGAAATGATATGATTTGGGGTGTTTATATTGAAATATATATTCTTTGGGAGTTTGGTCATCTTATTGATTCCCCTCTTATCTTGTATATATACAGTACAACGGATAGAAAAAAACGCTTTACGGAATTCGGTGTTTGGATTACTGCTTTCACAGACAGGAACGGTTATGCTGTATGGTATGGCGTTGATGACAGTCGATGAGAAGCTGGCATTGTTTTTTTATGCGCTTTTTTATTTTTGTGTTGATTTTATGACGTTGTTGCTTTTTATTTATAGTCGTGTATATGCTGACACCTATCGGCATAAAGCATGGATGCGTCCGGTAACGTATATCCTGTTGCTTACAGATGCGATTGTGTTATTTTCAAATCTTAGAGTGCAGAATGTATTCCATGTGGCTCCGATGACAGACCGGTTTGGTAATGTTTATTATGGTGTAAAAAGCTATGGTATCTTGTATGGGGGTCATACATTGATTTGTTATGCATTTGCTGCGGCATGTCTGATTGTTCTGCTTGTCCGCAGGTCAAAATGCCCAAGAATTTTTCAAGTAAATTATTCTTCAATCATTGTTACGCTTATATTGACCGCAATTGCAAATATTATGTTTTTCAAGTTTGAATGCATTTACGATTTTTCATTGATCGGATATACCGCATTATGTTGTGCAATCACTTATTTTACATTCTTTCATATTCCGTCAGGGCTTGTAGAAAAAATGCTGGCCTTGTTTATTAAGACTATCGATGACGGAGTTGTCTGTTATGATGTAAAAGGAAAATGCATTCATGCAAATGAACAGGCAAAGAAGATTCTTCATGTGTCTGAGCTTTCTGTACTTGATAAAAAGCTGCAGGGCTGGCTGAATGGAAAAAATCTTCGGGATATTCATGATATTGCATGGAAAGAACAATTTCGAATAGACGGAAAAGTACATTTCTTTCAGTTTCAATATAAGAAGATGATATATGAGAATCACGAGATTGGAAGCTTTTTTTTGTTACATGACCGAACGGAAGAAGTGGAGCGTGTGAAATCCGAACAGTATAAGGCAAACCATGATGCATTGACAGGTATTTATAATCGGGAATATTTTTATGAGTGCGCAGAACAGATGTTACGGGAGAATTCAGATACAGCGTTTTATATTGTTTGTAGTGATATCCGTGATTTTAAGATTGTGAACGATGTATATGGAAGTAAAAAGGGGGATGATATTTTAATAAAACAGGCAGAAAGTCTGAAACAGAAAACTCCGGCAGGTTGTATTTATGGGCGGTTGGAAGGCGACCGGTTTGCACTGCTTTTGCCAAAGGAATTATTTCAGGAAAACATATTTCGACGGGAGATTTCGCGAATTGAGCAGATAGAAGGTAATTCCAGTTTCAGGTTGCGTATGTATATGGGAATCTATGAAGTAGATGATAGGAATACACCGGTTGCAGTTATGTGTGATCGGGCTATTATGGCAATCAAAACCATCAAGGATGATGTTGCAAACCGTATCAGCTATTATGATAAGGAACTGCGGGAGACGGTATTAAAGGAACAGGAAATTATTAGTCAGTTCCATGAGGCATTAGAAAGTGGGCAGTTCTGTTTTTATATTCAGCCGCAGATCTTGTCCGATGGTGTTGTACGCGGAGGAGAGGCGTTGGTGCGTTGGATTCATCCGGAACATGGAATGATTCCGCCGGGAGAATTCATTGAGTTATTTGAACGCACGGGGCTGATCAGTGAACTGGATCTCTATATCTGGGAGAAAGCCTGTATTCAGTTACGTGACTGGTGCAGACAGGGACATGCAGATTTTTATTTGTCAGTAAACATTTCACCACGTGATTTTTATTATATGGATATCTATAAAGTGTTTACCCAACTGGTACAAAAGCATGGCTTCGAAGCGAAGAATCTTCATCTGGAAATCACGGAAACGGCAGTCATGTCGGATACGAAAAAAGTAATCCGTCTGGTAAACAAACTGCGGCAGTATGGGTTTAAGGTGGAGATGGATGATTTTGGAAGCGGATATTCTTCTTTGAATATGTTGAAGGATATCAAGATGGATACAATCAAACTGGATATGGGATTTTTACGTAAGACCAGAAATAATGAACGAAGTATGTCAATCGTAAGCAATGTTATTCATTTGTCGAAACGACTGGGGATGGAGGTTGTTACCGAGGGAGTAGAAACCAGCGAACAGGTGGATGCATTAACCATGATGGGGTGCGATGTATTTCAAGGATATTATTTTGCAAAACCAATGTCGGTTTGGGATTATGAAGACAAATATATTTCAACCGAAGGATAGGGGAGATAGGATTGAAGAGTGCGATGTTAGCGATTATGCTGATTATGATTGTTTTGTTGGTATATCGCATTATTATGATCAAGCAGATAGAACAGACACAGGTTGCGAAGGATGTGGTACGGCTTCATATTGTAGCTGCATCAACCATTTTGTTTTATGCCATGACGATTCTGGATATCAATGATACAGTTGCATTGGCGTCGTATGGCTTGTATTTTTGGTGCAGTGATTTCCTGTTGATATGCTTTTTTATTTATATTAATGATTTTACACAGGAGACGTTTGTCAACAAACGTGGAGGTTTAATCCTTGGGATATTGATAGCGATTGACGGGATTCTGTGTGGCATTAATGTATATAATCAGATGTTATTTTCGGTTGTATTATCCGGAGATAAAGCAGAGGGATATTATTACAAAGTCACCTCAAGAACGTGGCTATATTCATATCACAAGTTGTTCGTGTATATGTTTGCAGTTATGACATTTCTGCTGTTAGCCTATGAAATCTATAAGGCGGCACGAATTTATATGAAACAGTATTATGCAATTTTGTATTGCTTTTTGCTCATGATTGCAACAAATGTTGTTTATGAGGTGCTCAACCTGGAGTTTGATTACTCTGTGTTATTTTACGGAATTACCGCTGCCGGCATCTATTATATTACATTTCAGTATGTGCCGAAGGGGTTGGTGGAGAAAACACTTGTTATGGTGGTACAAAACTTCACAGATGGTGTTGTCTGCATGGATATCAAAGGACGATGCATCTATGCCAATGTGTATGCCAGACAGGTATTTCATGTAGATAAAGATACTCGTGTGATCGAGAACTATTACCGGTCGTGGAAGGGTGATCGTAAACCGGAAGAAATCGAGGAATGCAGTTGGCAGGGCGAGACAGAAATCAATGGTAAACAGAATTTTTTTGCTGCACGATATCGGGGAATCTGGGATGAAGACAATCGTTTTATTGGTTGTTATTATGTACTGCATGATGAAACAGAACATCGGAAAAAACTGGAGGAAGAACGCTACAGGAGTAATTATGATTCGCTGACAGGTCTGTTCAACCGTGAGCATTTTTATGAAACTGTTGAGCAGCAGATCGTCGCAAATCCAAATGTGAAGTATAGCATTTTGTGTGCTGATATACAGAATTTTAAAATTATCAATGATGTGTTTGGAATTGAACGCGGGGATGCGGTGTTACGGTCATTGGCAAATATGTTCCGGAATCTGGCAACGGGCGATACCTTACTGGCGCGACTTTCCGCAGACCGGTTTGCAGTTTGCGTACGTGATGAAAAACTGAACCATGAGCGGTATCTTGAAGAACTGGATATGATCAGCCGTATTGGAGATAATAATTCTTACCACGCACGGATTTATACCGGAATCTGTCCAATCCGGAACATCAAAACACCGATATCTGTCTACTGTGACAGGGCATTTCTGGCAATTGAATCGATTAAGGGGGATTATCAGCAGTCCATTGCATATTATGATGATGAATTGCGAAAACAGATGCTGGAGCGACAGCATATGGTCAGTGATTTTCGCTCTGCAATAGCAAAACAGGAATTTCGGCTATATTTGCAGCCACAGGTGGATGAGCAGGGAACAATGCTTGGTGCGGAAGCACTGGTTCGTTGGTTCCGGCCGGTACATGGAATGATGTTACCGGAGGAGTTTGTGGATGTATTTGAGAAGTCGGGGCTTATCAGTGCGATGGATCAGTATGTATGGGATTTAGCCTGTAAGGAGCTGCAACGCTGGAAAGCACAGGGGAAAGAACAGTATTACATATCGGTAAATGTGTCGCCGAAGGACTTTTATTTTCTGGATATTTATACAACTTTGACAACCTTGGTGGAGTGCTATGAAATCAATCCGGATAAGCTGCATCTTGAGATTACCGAGACTTCAGTCATGAAGGATGCCACAAAGCATCTGGAACTAATTGATAAACTCAGGCAATATGGCTTCCATGTAGTGATGGATGATTTTGGACGGGGCTATTCGTCCTTGAATATGCTGCAGGATATGAATCTGGATGCAATCAAGATAGATATGGAATTTTTGCGTAGAAATGAAGATCCGGAACGGAGCCGGATGATTTTGGAAATGGTGCTGAATCTTGCAAAGGAGCTGGATATCCACGTAGTGACGGAGGGCGTCGAACAAAATGACCAGCTTCAGTATATGCGCGAGCTTGGATGTACGTTGTTCCAGGGCTATTATTTTGCAAAACCGATGCCGGTCGATCAGTTCGAAAAAACATATTTTTAACCTAAGCGAGCAGGGCCTCCCAGGCCTCGTAAAGTGCGGAGAGCGTTTCTTCCAGCTCTTCGCGCTTTTTTGACAGCTCGCCTAATTTTGCGGAGTTCGTTGCATATTCAGGATTTAAGAATTCCTCATCAATCTGTGCAATTGCTGCCTCTGTTTCTTCAATCTTTCGTTCTGTTTTTTTGATATCATTTTCTTTTTTACGAAGTCGTGCCTGTTCTTCCTTTTGTTTTTTGTAATCATCCTTGCCGGAAGGAGCGGCAGATGATGCTGTTACTATATTTGCCGAAGCATCCGTCTGTTTCGGCGCAGCTGCCTCGTACACTTGATCCTTGTGGCTTTCATAATAATCGTAATTTCCGATAAAGCTGTAAAGCTGTTCGTCTTTTAATTCCAAAATCCGGGTTGCAATCCGGTTGATGAAATAACGGTCATGGCTGACAACAAATACGGTTCCTGTATAACTGCGGATTGCATCCTCTAAGATACCCTTGGACTGGATATCCAGATGATTTGTCGGCTCATCTAAGATTAAGAAATTGGCAGGGGAGAGCATAAGCTTGGCGAGAGATACACGTCCTCGCTCTCCACCACTTAGATCTTCAATCTTCTTAAATACGTCATCTCCGGTAAATAAAAAGGCTGCCAGTACATTACGGATTTTTGTGTTTGTCAGATCCGGGTAAGCATCGCTGATTTCCTCGAAGATAGTCTTATGCAGAGAGAGTACCTGATGCTCCTGGTCGTAATAACCAATATGGACACGTGAGCCAAGGGCAATCGTTCCGGCATCCTTTGGCACAAAATGATTGACCATCTTTAAGATCGTTGTTTTTCCGGTTCCGTTTCCGCCGATTAAGGCAACTTTTTCGCCACGCTTGATATCGAAATCGAGATCTTTGAACAGACAGTTTGTGCCGAAGGATTTTGCCAGATGGGTGACAGTTAAGACGTCATTTCCGCTCTCGACGGATGGCTCCAGTGTTAATCGCATCTCAGATGCAACTTCGGTTGGTTTATCTAAAACTTCAATTTTATCCAGCATCTTTTCCCGGCTTTCCGCACGCTTGATAGATTTCTCCCGGTTAAACTGTTTTAGCTTTGTGATGACTGCTTCCTGATGCTTGATTTCCTGTTGCTGGTTTAAATAGGCTTTCATCATATTGGCACGGATTTCCGCGCGCTTGGACGCAAAGAAGGTGTAGTTTCCGTGGTAGATGGTCGCTTTTTTGTTGTCGATTTCAACGATCTGTGTCGCAATCCGGTCAATGAAATAGCGGTCGTGACTGACAACAATCACGCTGCCAGGATAGGATGACAGGAAGGATTCTAACCACGAAATACTTGGCATATCCAGATGGTTTGTCGGCTCATCAAGGATGATGATATCCGGCCGTGTCAGAAGCAGACGTCCAAGTGCAATCCGCATTTTTTGTCCACCGGATAATGTATTGATGTGACGGTCATAGTCCTCCGGACCAAAGCCGAGTCCTTTCAGGACGCCTGTGATTTCGCTCTCATAGGAATAACCGTTGTCCCGGTCGTATTTGCTGCTCAAACGGTTGTAGGTCTCCAAAATCTTTTCTAATTGCGCACCTTCGGCATGCTTCATATCCTGTTCCAGACGACGGATGTTCGCCTCTAAATCAAGGATGTACTGTTTGGTTGCAAGCATTTCACCATAGATGGTATTGTCAAAGGAGATATCCTGATGCTGGGACAGATAACCGATCGTTGTATCTTTGGCGATAACAATCTGTCCGCTGTCAGCCGATTCTTCCCCCATGATGATTTTAAGGAGCGTCGTCTTCCCGGAACCATTGATACCGACAATCGCAATCTTTTCTTTTTCGTTGACATGGAAGTTGATATCTTTTAAAACTTCCTTTGTGCCGAATGCTTTTGATATATTTTGGCATGCTAACAGCATGATAAATTCCTCCTGCGTGTTTCAAACAAATTCTACCAGAGCATTTTATCAAAAAGCAGGGGGACTTTCAATCATACATTGAAATAAGGACTAAAAAATGGTATACTAAAACATAATTATGCGAACAAATGTTTTGAAATTCCCGGGAAAAGGAAGTGAATGTTTTGTTATTTGGAAAAACGAGTCAGGCAAAAAAAGAGATAGAGGCGCTATTTCATGAAGTCCAGATCAATCTGGAGAACAACTATAAGGATCTGGCGATTACCGCGCGGAAGCAGGCTGAGATAAAGCTGGCAGAATATCAGACAGCAGGGGAGTTAAAGGAGAAGGAATATAAGAAGTTAAAAGAACAGCTCGACGAATATACAAAACGAATGGAAGGATATCATCATTGATATGCAGCAGGGAATTGGTAGAAAAATAGCAGTTGCGATTGGCATGTTTGCTGTAGCCGGACTTTTGATTGTACTGTATCGTTGGATGAATGTACGTGAGGGTATATCGAAAGGGGATTCGCTTGCGGATGGACAGACAACGTACAGTTTTGCGATGGGAACATCTGTGTCGGTCAGTCTGTATGGGGCACAGGATACAGAGTATGCGAAGCTTGAACAGGCAATCAAAGAGCTGGATGAACAGGAAATCTCGTGGCGGCAGGAGGGTAGTGCCCTGTATAAGCTGAACCACACATATATGGCAGGGAAGGCTACGGAGGTTTCGGATACTTTGTATCTGGCATTGACGCAGGCGAATAACATATGCCGGGACAGCGGGGGCGCATTAGATATTACAATTCGTCCGCTGGCAAACCTCTGGAATATTGAGTCGGCAACCGAGGAAGATTTTCGTGTCCCGACGGATACAGAGATAGCGGAGATACTCGCAAAGACCGGATATGAGGCAGTGACGATTGATGCATCGAAGAATGTGACGATTGACAGGCCGGATATGGTGCTTGATCTTGGCGCAGTTGGCAAAGGATTTGCGCTTGATATTGCGGAACAGATATTAAAAGAGGATTCTGTAAGCGGCGGAACGATCAGTGTTGGTGGAAGCGTGCTCGTGTATGGAGCAAAACAGGATGGCAGTGCATTCCGGGTTGGTATCCGTGATCCGCAGGGTGACGCGGAGGATAGGATCGGATATCTGGAGTTTGCTTCGGACAGTAACACCTGTGTATCTACCTCCGGTGATTATGAGAAATATATTGAAAAGGATGGTACACGGTATCATCATATTTTAGACCGCAAAACCGGATATCCGGCGGAGTCAGGACTTTCTTCCGTGACGGTTGTATGTCAGAATGGCCTGTATAGTGATGCATTGTCGACGGCGTGCTATGTGCTCGGTTATGAGAAGTCCTTGCCACTGTTACAGAAGTACAAGGCAGAGGCAGTATTTATTGATAAGGAAAACCAGGTGACCGTGACGGATGGACTGAGGGAACAGTATCATTCGGCTCAGGCTGCACAGAAATAAGATAGAAGGCGAAAAGAGATGTTAAAAATGAAGTGGCTGGAACATTTGAAAACGATTACCGCACATAAGATCATGGTAATGCGACATTGCTTTGCGGTTGGATTATACAAGCAGGGGCTGTTGCATGACCTGTCCAAATATTCGTGGACGGAGTTTTCGATGGGTGCGAAATACTATCAGGGAAACCGCAGCCCGAATGATGCGGAGCGTGAGGACAAGGGATATACCTCTTCGTGGCTGCATCACAAGGGAAGAAATAAGCATCATCTGGAGTACTGGGTGGACTATAATGTAGATAAGAGTGATACGGAGCATTTGCTGGTTGGCTGCAAGATGCCAAAGGAATATGTAATTGAGATGTTTTGTGACCGTGTGGCAGCCTGCAAGATTTATAACAAGGACAAATATTATGAGAAACAGCCTCTCGATTATTATATGAATGGCAGATCGAGACGCCTGTTGCACCCGGATTCCGCGAAGCTTCTGGAGAAGTATCTGAACATGCTTGCGAAAAAGGGAGAGGCATACACGTTCCGTTATATTCACAATTACGAGGTAATTCCGCTGCGTCGGAAGAAACTGGCGAAATACCTGCCATTTTTGAAATATTTGTTTCCATATGGAGAAGATTACTAGGAGATAAGATGAAATTTACACATTTACATGTGCATACGCAGTATAGTCTGTTGGATGGTTCCGCAAAGATCAAAGAGCTGGTTCCACGTGCGAAAGAGCTTGGCATGGATGCTCTTGCAATCACAGACCATGGTGCGATGTACGGCGTGATCGAATTTTATAAGACATGTAAGGCAAATGGAATCAAGCCGATCATCGGCTGTGAGGTGTATGTGGCACCGGGTTCCCGGTTTGACCGAGAGGTGGTAAAGGGAGAAAACCGATATTACCATCTGGTACTGCTTGCAAAAAACAACGAAGGATATCACAACCTCTGTAAGATTGTGACACGTGGCTATACAGAGGGTTATTATTATAAACCGCGTGTGGACATGGAGGTGCTGGAGAAATACCATGAAGGTATCATTGCACTTTCGGCATGTCTGGCTGGTGAGGTCGCGACAAATCTGCGTCAGGAGCAGTATGAGAAAGCAAAGGAAGCAGCGTTGCGCCATCTGAAGATCTTTGGCGAGGGAAACTATTATCTGGAAATGCAGGATCACGGGATTCCGGATCAGCGTACGGTCAACATGGGTGTGATGCGGTTGTCTAAGGAAACCGGTATCCCGATGGTTGTTACGAATGATTCCCATTATATCAACAAAGAGGACTGGGAGGCACATGATATCCTGCTCTGTATCCAGACAGGAAAGACGGTCAATGATGAGGATCGTATGCGCTATGAGGAAGGACAGTTTTATCTGAAATCCCCGGAGGAGATGGAAGCACTGTTTCCGTATGCAAAGGAAGCACTGGAGAACACGAACAAGATTGCAGATATGTGTAATGTCGAGATCGTGTTTGGCGAGCGCAAGCTTCCAAAATATGATGTGCCGGATGGATATGATTCCTTCTCTTATTTGACGATGCTCTGCGAGGAGGGTGCAAAAAAACGATATCCGGAGGTTACAGATGAGGTAAAGAACCGTCTGCATTATGAGCTGGATATGATCAGGCAGATGGGCTTTGTTGATTACTTCCTGATCGTGTGGGATTTTGTCAATTATGCGAAAAGTCATGATATTCCGGTAGGACCGGGACGAGGTTCGGCAGCGGGCTCAATCGTGTCTTATTGCCTGTATATTACAGATATCGAGCCGCTCAGGTATGAGTTGCTTTTTGAACGGTTTTTAAATCCGGAACGTGTATCGATGCCCGATATAGATATTGATTTCTGCGTCAACCGAAGGCAGGAGGTCATTGATTACGTTGTACAAAAATACGGTAAGGAAAAGGTTGTCCAGATTGTCACGTTCGGTACGATGGCAGCGAAGATGTGTGTGCGTGATGTTGGACGTGCGATGGCACTTCCGTATAGTCTGTGTGATAAGGTTGCAAAAGCAATTCCGAACAAGGTTCCGGGCGTGAAGGATGTTACCCTTCCGGTGGCACTTAAAGTAAGTCCGGACTTAAAGGAAATGTATGAGAATGAGCCGGAGGTGACAAAGCTGCTTGACATGGCGATGAAGCTGGAAGGTCTGCAGCGGCATACCGGTGTACATCCGGCAGGTGTGATCATCGGTCAGAAGCCGATAGAGGAATATGTACCGCTCGCACGAAGTGTGGATGGAGGTATAGTCTGTCAGTATGAGAAGGATCCGGTAGAAGAGCTGGGACTTTTGAAGATGGATTTCCTGGCACTGCGAAACCTGACGGTTATCAAGGATGCACTGGATCGTATCGAAGCTGATCATGGTGTGAAGATCAATATGTCTGAGCTTGATCTGACGGATCCGGCAGTTTATGAGTTATTATCGGAAGGAAAGACCGACGGTGTATTCCAGCTGGAGAGTGCTGGTATGAAGTCTTTCATGAAGCAGTTAAAACCAAAAAATCTGGATGAAGTAATCGCTGGAATTTCGCTGTACCGTCCGGGACCGATGGATTTTATCCCGAAGTACCTGGCAAACAGGGAGCATCCGGAAAGTATTGTTTACGATACACCGAAGCTTGAGAAAATCCTGAAATCAACCTATGGTTGTATGGTATATCAGGAGCAGGTTATGCAGATCGTAATGGAGCTTGCCGGATATTCGATGGGACGTTCTGATCTGGTGCGCCGTGCGATGGCAAAGAAAAAAGCGGATGTCATGGATAAGGAACGGCAGTATTTTGTATATGGTAACGAGGAGTTAAACGTGCCGGGCTGTGTCAAAAACGGCATTCCGGAATCGGTAGCCAATAAAATCTTCGACGATATGGTCGATTTCGCAAACTATGCATTTAACAAGTCTCATGCGGCAGTGTATGCGGTTGTCGCATATCAGACGGCATATTTAAAGATTTATTACCCGGTTGAATACATGGCAGCGTTGATTTCATCTGTCCGTGAAAATACAGAAAAGATGAGTGGCTATATCCAGACCTGTAAATCACTGGGAATTAAGATTCTGCCACCGGATATCAACAAGGGAAGCGGAGATTTCCTGGTCGATGGAAATGCAATCCGGTTTGGACTATCGGGATTGAAAAGTATCGGCGATGGTGTGACGGAGGTTGTGCATCAGGAGGTTGTTGCAAACGGTCCTTTTACAAGTCTGGAGGATTTTTGTACCAGACTTTCAGGAAAGGAAGCCAATAAGCGTACGATTGAGAGCTTCATACTGGCAGGGGCATTTGACTGCTTCGGACATAACCGCCATCAGATGATGATGGTTTATCCGGCAGTGTTAGAGCAGACAGCGAAAGAAAAGAAAAATGCCATGAACGGACAGATGTCATTGATGGATTTCCTTGGAGAGGAAGAAAAAACAGAGTTTCAGGTACGTTACCCGGACGTGGAGGAATATCCGAAGGATGAGCTGCTTGCAAAGGAAAAGGAGATTCTTGGTATCTATGTAAGCGGACATCCGCTTGAGGATGATCTGGATATTATAGAAGAATATACAACCGCGAAGTCGACAGCATTTCTGGCAGATACCGATGAGGACGAGAATCCGGAGGCAGACGTGGAATTTGATGAACGTGAGCGTGTTGTGGATAAATCCGGCTACACGATCGGCGGTCTGCTCACAGAGATTACAAAAAAGACAACACGCAATGGTGATGAGATGGCATTTCTGACAATCGAGGATTTGTATGGGACGGTTGAGGTTGTTGTGTTCGCCAGAGATTACCGGCAGAATAAAAACCGGTTTGTGAAGGATGCAAAGGTACTGATCAAGGGAAATGCATCGGTCGATGAGCGGGGCGGAAAGCTGCTTTTTTCAAAGATGACGACCTTTGATGAAATCCGTCAGGAGCGCATGGCAGTTGGTAAGGAACTGTGGCTTCGTTTCACAGAAATGGAGAAATATATGCAGCAGGAGCAGGCACTCTATGCGACGCTCCGGCAGTATCCGGGACGGGTGATCGTGAAAGTATTGATCAAACCAAACGGAGAAGGACAGGAGCAAAATATCAAGCTCAAGCAGCTTCCGGATTTATACCGGGTTGATGCCAGTGAGGATTTGGTAGAGAAATTAAAGCAGATCTATGGAGAGGCAAATGTCATTCTCTTAGATAAGGAAGGAAACGGAGAAAAATCGTGATAACGTCAGCGTCTAATGATAAAATCAAAGAAATTAAAAAGCTGATCAAATCCGCCAGCAGGCGCAGAGAAACTGGGCTTTATATCGTTGAGGGCATTCGTATGGTACGGGAGATCCCGGCAGGTGCGATCCGGACACTGTATGTGGCGGAGAGTATGACAGACAAATTCGCTGATATCTGCAATCAGACACATGCAGATGTAGAGATTGTAAGAGATTCCGTATTTCAGAGTATGTCAGATACGAACACACCACAGGGAATTCTCGCAGAGGTGTACCAGACATCCAGAACCGAGGAGGATTTATTTGTAGGCAATGTGGAACCATTTTTACTGATTATTGAACGCTTGCAGGATCCGGGAAATCTTGGTACAATCATACGAACCGCAGAGGGTGCTGGTGTAAACGGAATTATTCTAAGTGCAGATACGGTTGATATGTATAATCCGAAGGTGATCCGCTCTACGATGGGCTCTGTTTTCCGGATGCCAATTGTGGTGGCAGACGATCTGGCGGCTGCGATTGATCGTGTGAAAACACGTGGAATCCCGGTTTACGGGGCGCATTTGAATGGAGCGGCTTTCTATGAGAAAGATTTTTCTGGTGGATGTGCGTTCCTGATCGGAAACGAGGGAAATGGTCTGTCGGATGAAATCAGCGCAAAAGCGGATGATCTGATCCGGATTCCGATGTGCGGGCAGGTGGAATCGTTAAATGCGGCGATTTCAACTGCGGTGATCGCATACGAGGTATTGCGACAGCGAAGCACAGGAAAAAAATGAAAAAGTTTGGAATATTACAATATAGGCACGCATATATTGTAAATGTACAATATTAAAAATTCACAGTTTATATGGGGATATAAACGAGGCTGTGAACATTGACAAGAGGGAGGAAAAAATATGACAGAGAAGATTTTGAACAACAATCAGGTGGTAGTAGCAGGAGAAATCGTATCAGATTTCCGATTCAGCCATGAGATATTCGGTGAGGGATTCTATATGGTGGATTTGGTAGTCAGCAGATTAAGCGATGCGCATGACGTGATTCCGTTGATGGTTTCTGATCGCCTGTTTGATGTAGAAAAATCCCACATAGGGGAAAAGGTACTGGCGAAGGGGCAGTTCCGGTCGTATAACAAGCACGAGGAGAACAAGAACCGTTTGATCCTGTCTGTGTTTGTACGTGAGATCGAGGTAATCGATGCGGTGGACGACAAGGAAAACAAACCAAATCAGATATACCTGGATGGATACATATGTAAAGAACCGATTTACCGTATGACACCACTTGGCAGAGAAATCGCGGATATTCTGCTCGCTGTGAACCGTGCGTACGGAAAATCAGATTATATTCCATGTATCTGCTGGGGCAGAAATGCCAGATTTGCAGGGAAACTTGCAGTTGGCGAACATGTGGCAATCTGGGGGCGCATCCAGAGCCGGGAATATCAGAAAAAAGTTGGAAATGATGAGATAGTAAATAAGGTCGCATATGAGGTGTCAGTCAGTAAGATGGAATGTTTGGAATAATGATTGACAGACCTGTATAACGATGATATACTATCCTTGATTTTGATTGAGTAGAGGTGCGGAATTCAAGAGTACTTTGCGGGATGACTTAGAGCAGTGGATCGCATGGAAAAGGGGAAACCGCCGAAGGACGACAGATGTCTAAGCACTGGAATCCTGGTTGTGCAATGAAGAGTTGTATGACTGTCATTTGTAAGCATGCAGATGGAGCGCTACCGGAATTGAGACATTTCAAGCTGGCACTTTATCGGGGTGCCAGCTTTATTTATGGTTATACCTTATAAAATTTAGGAGGAAGAGAAAGATGTCAATTTTTACAGGTTCAGCAGTTGCGATTGTTACACCATTTAAGAAAAATGGTTCGGTGGATTATGATAAGTTTCGTGATGTGATCGAGTACCAGATTGCAGGTGGAACAGACTGTATCGTTGTATGTGGAACGACAGGCGAGTCCTCAACATTATCCCATGAGGAGCATCTGGATTGTATCCGTTTCTGTGCAGAGGTTGTCAATAAGCGGATCCCGGTTGTTGCGGGCACAGGCTCTAATTGCACAGAGACAGCGATTTATCTGTCTCAGGAAGCAGAAAAGTTTGGTGTGGATGGTCTGCTTGTTGTAACACCATATTACAACAAGGCAACACAGAAGGGGTTGATCGCACATTATACAGCCATTGCGAACAGTGTCACACTTCCAATCATCATGTATAATGTACCAAGCAGAACCGGTACGAACATTCAGCCGGAGACAGCTGTTTATCTGGCAAAGAATGTAAAGAATATCGTAGCAATCAAGGAGGCAACTGGTAATCTGTCACAGGTTGCACGTCTGGTAAGTCTGGCAGACGGATGTCTGGATGTATATTCCGGAAATGATGATCAGGTTATGCCGATCCTGTCTCTTGGTGGAAAGGGCGTTATCTCTGTACTTGCAAATGTAGCTCCAAAGGAGACACATGATATGGTACAGAAGTACTTAGACGGTGATGTGGTTGGTGCCAGAGAGATTCAGATCAAGGCAATCCCTCTGTGTGAAGCATTGTTCTGTGAGGTAAATCCAATTCCTGTCAAGAAGGCAGTGGAACTGATGGGACTTTGCGAAGGCAATCTTCGTATGCCATTGACAGAGTTAGAGCCGGAGCATACAGAGCAGCTGAAGAAGGCTATGGTAGATTTCGGAGTAAAAATTCAGTAATACATATAGACAGACCGGGAGGAAAAACAAATGATTCGTGTTATTATGCATGGTTGTAACGGTAAGATGGGGCAGGTCATCACAGGACTTTGCAAGGAAGATCCGGATGTGGAGATTGTGGCAGGAATCGATGTTGTAGACAATAGAGAAAACGGATATCCGGTATTCACAGATATCAATGCATGTGATGTCAAGGCGGATGTGATTATTGACTTTGCGGCAGCAGTTGCAGTTGATAAGCTGCTTGATTATGCAGTAGAAAAGCAGGTTCCGGTTGTGCTTTGTACAACCGGACTTTCACCGGAGCAGCTCAATAAGATTTCTATCTGCTCGGAGAAGGTAGCAATCTTAAAATCAGCGAATATGAGCCTCGGAATTAATACATTGATGAAGCTTCTGAAGGATGCGGCAAATGTATTTGCACCGGCCGGTTATGATATAGAAATCGTAGAGAAACATCATAACCAGAAGGTTGATGCACCATCCGGAACAGCGCTGGCGCTGGCAGATGCAATCAATGATGCGAGAGATAATGCGTACGAATATGTTTATGATCGTTCCCAGGTAAGAAAGAAACGCGACAAGAAAGAACTCGGTATCTCTGCTGTACGTGGAGGTACGATTGTCGGTGAACATGAAGTAATCTTTGCAGGCGTGGATGAAGTAATTGAGTTTAAGCATACTGCTTATTCGAAGTCCGTGTTTGCGAAGGGTGCAGTGGAAGCGGCAAAGTTTCTGGCAGGAAAGCCGGCGGGCTTTTATGATATGGCAGATGTAATTGGATAAACGAGAGGAATCGGTATGTATCAGGATGAAATTATTTTGTGCAGTGCCTCTAAGTATACGCAGAAATATTATTTGAACGAAGATTTTGATAATCTGCCCGCCGAAGTAAAAAAAGAACTCCGTATCTTATGTACGTTGTTCACGGAGGATGTCGGTGGAATCATTATGCTTGTGTTTGACAGTATGGGGAATTTAAATATCGTAACAGATGCGGCAGAGGAGGATATTCTGTATGATGAGATCGGCTGTGGTTTAAAGATCAAGCAGATCAGAAAGGAAAAAAAGGAATTGTTTGAGCAGCTGGAGCTGTATTTTCAGACATTTTTCCTTAGTTAAGGGAGCACATATGTTATTTGCAGTAGATGTAGGAAACACAAATATTACAGTAGGACTGTTTGATGGTAAGAATCTGATCAAGACATTCCGGATCACAACCGGTACGGCACGTACATCCGATGAGTATGGTGTATATTTTGTGGATTGGCTGAAGGTACGGGGTATACAGACTTCAGAGATTGATGCGGTTATTATTGCGTCGGTTGTTCCAAAGGTTATGCATTCCCTGACGAGCGGTATCATTAAGTACCTGAATATTCAGCCAATTATCGTAGCGCCGGGAATCAAGACAGGAATCAACATTGCGATTCCCGAACCAAAGACACTGGGTGCCGATCGTCTGGTCGATGCCGTGGCAGCGTATGAGTTGTATGGCGGCCCGGTGATTGTCGTTGATTTTGGAACTGCGACAACGCATGATCTGGTATTGGAAGGCGGTGTATTCCATTCAGGTGCGACTTCACCGGGAATCAGACTGGCAGCGGCTGCACTCTGGTCCGGAACAGCCAAGCTTCCGGAGATTGAGATCAAGAGACCGGATACGATTCTGGCAAAGGATACGGTCAGCAGTATGCAGGCAGGTGTGTTCTATGGCTATGTTGGACAGACAGAATATATTATCCGCAGAATCAAGCAGGAGTCCGGGTTGGATAACATCAAGGTTGTGGCAACCGGAGGATTAGGCAAGCTGATTTCTGAGAATACGGATTGTATTGATTATTATGACGCGGACCTGACACTCAAAGGTTTGCAGTTGATCTATGAGAAACAATAAAGGACGAAACAATGGATTTTACCGGTAAAATTGCATTGGCACCAATGGCAGGTATCTGTGACCTGCCATTTCGTCTCTTATGCAAAGAGATGGGCTGTGATATCGTATACACGGAGATGGTGAGTGCCAAGGGCATGTATTATAACAATAAAAATACAGGACCACTGCTTATGACGAAGCCGGAGGAGGAGCCAATCGGCGTACAGATTTTTGGCAGTGAACCGGAACTTATGGCTTCTCAGGCAAAGCGATTGGAAGATAAGGGATTTTCTTTTATCGATGTCAATATGGGATGCCCGGTGCCGAAGATCGTCAATAACGGTGAAGGATCCGCACTGATGAAACAGCCGGAACTGATCGGAGATATCGTCGATGCATTGGTGCATGCGGTTTTGCTTCCGGTCACAATCAAAATCCGGGCAGGTTTTGATGCGGACCATATCAATGCGCCGGAGGTGGCAAAGATTGCCGAACAGGCAGGAGTAGCTGCGATTGCGGTGCATGGCAGGACGAGAGAACAGTACTATCATGGACAGGCAGACTGGGATGTGATCCGTCAGGTAAAGGAGGCTGTTTCTGTACCGGTAATCGGAAATGGAGATATTACCTGTGCGGAGGATGTGCTTGCGATGCGTGAACAGACAGGCTGTGACAGTGTGATGATTGGAAGAGCAGCGAAGGGAAATCCGTGGATTTTTCAGGATATTTCCCATTTCCTTGCTACGGGAGAGCATATGGCAAAGCCGAGTGTGGAAGAACGAAAGGCGATGATGCTGCGCCATGCGTCTCTGATGGTGGAATACAAAGGAGAATTTACCGGAATTCACGAGATGCGGAAGCATGTGGCATGGTACACGCAGGGAATGCCAGATTCGGCGAAGCTGCGCGCAAAGATCAATATGGTGGAAACATACGATGCGCTTGCAGCTATGGTGCAGGCATTGTAAGTTTCTTAGAAACCGGAATTGAAGTATAAGCAGCGTGATATTGCTCACTTGTCATGGAAACAATGTAATTTCTGGCGTAAGCCTTACAGATACCACAGGACGCGAGTTTGTCCGCTGCTTTGTTGTATGCGATGGCAGCAGATATCTCATCCGGATATGTGCCGACGATGATATCTCCGTTTACATGGATCTTTGTCTGATATTGTGTCTGACCGGAGGCAGATTCTTTCTTCTGTACACCGGCATACCGATTGATGATCTCGATGTTAGAATAGCGGAAATCAAGTACATCTCCGTTTACCATACGATAATCCCTGCCATAGACGGAAAATGGCCGGATGCCGTAACGGGACAGGATGCTGTATTGGCTGCCGTAGTCGGTGACAAAGAGATAGCCACCTTTTTTCTGGATTTTTTTAGAAGCATAGAAGAATAAATCATCGCGGTCGAATTTCAGGGTTTCCGTGGCTGACAGATAGTATTCAAAATATTTTTTGCGCAGATAAATCGGCGTTTTGAAATAAATCCCATTATCACGGAAATTAATGAGAGACACGAATTTGTTGTGGGAAAGGCAGGAAAACAGGCTGTATTCAGACAGAGTGATTTCTGGGTGATCCAGGATCAGACGGGCTTCTTTGTAGGTGCAGGAAGCGAGTTCCTCTGTGTCAAAGCTGCCAAGGCTGATATGCTTAGTATGAAAAGTGATGGAAGCACGGTAATAGAGGCTGCCATTTTTTTTGAATGCAGTATAAATACCTGGTAAATTAGCCATAATGTGATGTAGCCCCGTCCTTTCTCAAACAATAAGTGTTAACGACAGTGTGATAATAAATCTGCAATCAGTATAATCACAATATGGATAAAAGTCCAGTCTGACAATCGAAAAAAGTCGTGAAAAAGTCGCGAAATTACTTGACCGGATTGTATTCTTGAATTATAATCATGAGAGTGTAAATGTAACTTTTTTGTAACAATTTTATCACAAATTTTCAGACCATATATGTGGATATTTATGAGGTGAATAGGAACAATATGGATACAGAAAAAATAGCAACGATAGAATTAAATATGGAAAAACCGAAAAAAAATCCTGCGTTGGATAAGCTGAAAAGTTTTGTACAGCAGTATGGAAAGTATGTGGGTGCCGGAATTGTGGCACTTGCACTGGTGGTTGTCAGTGGAGTTTCCCTGGCAGACCGGCTTGCCAACCGTGATGTTGCAACAGGTGTTATGATGACGGTTGCAGATCTGACAAAGGATAAAGAGGCTTTTTCCGGCGATTTGTTTGCATGCACAGCAATCTCTTATGGAGATATGGTAGATGTGAATTATGAGACGGATCAGCTGGCACAGCTCGAACGTGCGGAGCAGCAGATAGATGAGATCCTGACAGCAAGAAGAGAAGACAAGCGGGATCAGGCTGCGTTGGAAGCTTTGACGGCCGTGCATAGTGTGGAAGAAAATATCGGCGAATATGATCCGGATGCAGTTGTTGTTGCAGCTGCGAATACTTCGGACAGCACAACAAGCACAACACCGTCTGCAGCAACGACACCTGTGTATGTTGCGGCCGATGCAAATGGATCATATCAGTATTTGGGAGAGTATTTGTTGACAGCATATTGTCCATGCCCGATCTGTTGTGGTAAGTATAGTAATATGGAGAATCCGGTTACAGCGAGTGGCGCGAGACCGACTGCCGGGCTGACGATTGCAGCACCGTCTAATTTCGCATTTGGAACGAAAATCATGATTGATGGACAGGTTTATGTGGTTCAGGATCGAGGCGGCGCAATTACAGGCAATCATTTTGATATTTATTTTAATACACATCAGGAAGCATTGAATTTTGGTAGAAGAATAACCTCTGCCTATTTGGTAGTTGAATAAAAAGGAGAAGAAGATGGAACTGGTTTACAGAAGTACAAGAAATGCACAGGAAGAAGCAACCGCTTCTATGGCGATTTTGAAAGGACTTGCAAACGAAGGTGGCTTGTTTGTACCGGATCAGATTCCGGCATTTGATAAGAGCTTAGAGGAGCTTTCCAAGATGGATTACCGCGAGGTTGCATATCAGGTTATGAAGCTGATGCTGACAGATTTTACTGAGGAAGAGCTTCGCCACTGTATTAACAGTGCATATGATTCCAAGTTTGATACAAAGGAGATTGCACCACTTGTACATAAAGCTGGTGCGTATTATCTGGAACTGTTCCATGGCGCAACGATTGCGTTTAAGGATATGGCACTTTCCATTCTTCCGTATCTGCTGACAACTTCAGCCAAGAAGAATAACGTGAAGAATGAGATCGTGATTCTGACTGCAACTTCCGGTGATACGGGTAAGGCTGCACTTGCCGGTTTTGCAGATGTACCGGGCACGAAGATCATTGTATTTTATCCAAAGCATGGTGTAAGCCCGATTCAGGAGAAGCAGATGGTAACCCAGAAGGGTGACAATACATGTGTTATCGGTATCACAGGTAATTTCGATGATGCGCAGACAGGTGTGAAGAAGATGTTCTCTGACAAGGAACTGAACGAGTATCTGGCATCTAAGGGATATCAGTTTTCTTCTGCAAACTCCATCAATATCGGACGGCTTGTGCCACAGATGGTATATTATGTATATGCATATACAAGACTCGTTGCAAATGGCGAGATTAAGGCTGGTGACAAGATTAATGTCGTTGTTCCGACCGGAAATTTTGGAAATATCTTAGCAGCCTACTATGCAAAACAGATGGGGCTTCCAATCAATAAGTTTATCTGTGCATCCAATGAGAATAAGGTTTTGTATGATTTCTTCCGCACAGGAACCTATGACAGAAAGAGAGAATTTATCCTGACAACTTCTCCTTCTATGGATATTCTGATCTCCAGCAACCTGGAGCGCCTGATCTACCGTATCGCAGGCAATGATGCAGAGAAGAATAAGACACTGATGCAGGCGTTAAACGGAGAGGGTGCTTATACGATTACAGACGATATGAAGGAGCAGCTGGCAGAGTTCTACGGAAATTATGCATCTGAGGCAGAGACAGCAGCTACGATTAAGCGTGTATATGAGTCCGATCAGTATATTATGGATACCCATACAGCCGTAGCGGCATCTGTATATGACAAGTATGTGAAGGAGACTGGCGACACAACTCCAACCGTGATTGCAAGTACAGCAAGTCCATACAAGTTCACGAGAAGCGTTATGGACGCCATCGATAGTGCATATGACAAGCAGTCTGATTTTGAACTCGTAGATGAGCTTAATAAGCTTTCCGGTGTGAAGGTACCACAGGCAATCGAAGATATCCGTCAGGCAGAGGTTCGTCATAACATCGTCTGCGACAAGGAAGACATGCTTGCAGAGGTAAAGAATTTTTTACATATCTAATCACATAGACGCGTGTATGACACGCGCGGCAGTTCATTCGCACCATCCTGCCGTTAAACAAAACTAGGGCAAGCCATAAATGATGAATTTATGTTGCGGGTGCTTTGTGCGCCCGCATTTTTTGTTATGGTGACGAGGAAAATGCACGCATTTATGCGATGCATTTGACGACCACGAATCAGAGCAAGATGCGCAGAGCACATCTTGGCTCTGTATGAAAGGAGTTTTAACATGTATACATTAAAGACAAATGCAAGCTTTGACAGTGCACATTTTCTTGCAGGGTATGAAGGAAAGTGCTCAAACATTCATGGGCATCATTGGACAGTTGAAATTGAGGTAGGAAGTAACAGTCTGGAGATTGGTGGAAAACACCGTGGCATGATAGTGGATTTTTCTAAATTAAAAACGGATCTGAAGAATATTGCAGATGCACTGGACCACTGCCTGATCGTAGAGATTGGAAGCCTGAAGCGCAAGACGCTGGATGTTTTGGAAGAAGAACATTTCAAGGTTGTGGAAGTGATGTTCCGTCCGACTGCGGAGAACTTCGCAAAGTTCTTTTATGATGAGATGAAAGGAAAGGGCTATCATGTCTTAAAGGCAACGGTGTATGAGACACCGAATAACTGTGCCGCATATATGGAGTAATATGGGAGATTATAAAGTAGTAGAAAAGTTTGTCAGTATCAATGGCGAAGCAGCACATGCCGGAGAACTTGCATGTTTTATACGGTTTGCCGGATGCAATCTTGCCTGTGGATACTGTGATACAAAATGGGCGAATGAACCACAGGTGCCATATGAGAGTATGAGCGAGGAAGAAATCTATGCGTATATTAAATCATGTGGCGTAAAAAATGTGACACTGACAGGAGGTGAACCATTGATTCAGCCGGAAATCGAGGCATTGATCACTTTTTTGGCAGAGGATACGGATTTGCGTGTGGAAATCGAAACAAACGGAAGTGTGGACATCTCCGGGTATGATGCACGTCCGGAGAATGTCTGTATGACACTCGACTACAAGCTTCCGGACAGTGGGATGGAACGGTTTATGCGCACGGAAAACTATGTGTGGCTGAAAAAGCAGGATGTAGTGAAGTTTGTCGTTTCCTCGACAAAAGATCTGGAAACTGCAAAGAAGATTATTGTGACATATGATCTGTGTACGAAGGCAACCATATATTTAAGCTCTGCATTTTCGGCGATCACCCCGGCGCAGATCGTAGATTATATGATACAGGAAAACATGAAGGATGTCCGGTTACAGCTTCAGATGCACAAATACATCTGGGATCCGGAAAAAAAAGGAGTATAAGATGGCAATCGATAAAGAAGCAATCAAAGAACATATCCGCGGGATTTTAGTTGCCCTTGGCGATGATCCGGACAGGGAGGGGCTGAAAGAGACACCAGACCGGGTTGCCCGTATGTATGAAGAAGTGTTTGAGGGAATGAACTATACGAACGATGAGATTGCAGATATGTTCAATAAATCGTTTGAACGTCCGGGCAAGGACACGAGTGACATGGTATTGGTCAAGGATATTGAGGTGTTCAGCTACTGTGAGCATCATATGGCACTCATGTATGACATGCATGTGTCAGTTGCTTATATTCCGAAGGGAAAGGTGCTTGGTTTAAGCAAGATCGCACGGATTGCAGATATGGTCGCAAAACGCTTACAGCTGCAGGAAAGAATCGGCACGGATATCGCATATATTATGAGTAAGGTGACCGGAAGTGAGGATGTGGCAGTTGTGATCGAGGGAAGCCATAGCTGCATGACAGCCAGAGGAATCCGGAATGCAAGTGCGAAGACATTTACAACAACATTTACCGGTGAGTTTGAGAAAAATGAGACATTGCAGAACAAGCTGATGATGTTACTGAAATAGAAGTTAACAATAGAAGATGTAAACAGAGGATAAGAAGGAGTGATTATTATGCAGCACAAGAAGAACAAAGAAGCAGCTGTTGTTGTATTTAGTGGAGGACAGGACAGCACGACCTGTCTGTTGTATGCGAAAAAGCATTATAAGAAGGTGTATGCCGTATCGTTTGATTATCACCAGAGACATGTGGCAGAGCTGGATGCAGCAAAGGAAATCTGTGAGAAGCTGGATGTGGAGCAGACGATCATGGATATGACGCTGTTAAATCAGCTTGCACCGAATTCCCTGACCAGGGATGATATGCAGGTGGACAGTGACGCACCGGAAGAGGGCACACCGAATACATTTGTCGATGGAAGAAATATGTTGTTCCTGACATTTGCGGCTGTATTTGCAAAGCAGAAGGGTGTGACCGATATCCTGACTGGCGTATCTCAGAGCGATTTCTCTGGATACCCGGATTGCAGAGATGAGTTTATCAAGTCCTTAAATGTATCGCTCAATCTGGCAATGGATTATGAGTTTGACATTATCACACCTCTGATGTGGATTGACAAAGAAGAGACATGGGAGCTCGCTGATAAACTTGGCGGATTTGATTTGGTTCGCAATATGACATTAACATGTTATAATGGAATCAAGGGCGATGGTTGTGGCAACTGCCCGGCATGTAAGCTTCGGAAAAAGGGTTTGGATGCCTATCTTGCAAGAAGATAAATAAAGCACGCGGATGCGTGCGCATGTCAATTACGCTGACGCGTGGTGCTATACGAAAAAGATAATGGAGGGAAGCCATGAAACGCTTATTATTTATTATCAATCCGAAAGCCGGACGAACGGCAATCAGAAATGATTTGTTTGAGATTATCATGGTATTTTCACAGGCTGGATACGAGGTTGTGACATATCCGACGCAGGGACCGGAAGATGCAGAGCGAAAGGTACGTGTAGATGGCGCAGATTATGACCTGATTGTGTGCGCGGGTGGTGATGGTACACTTGACAACACCGTATGCGGGTATTCCAAGATGGGGCTGAAAAAAGTGCCGCTTGGCTATATTCCGGTTGGAACCACGAATGATTTTGCACGAAGCCTTCGTATCTCAAGAAAACCAATTGAAGCAGCAAATCAGATCGTGGATGGAAAATGTACCAAGATAGACGTCGGACAGTTTGCAGAGAAGTCGTTCATCTATATTGCGGCATTCGGTATCTTTACTGACGTGTCCTACAGCACGAACCAGTCATTGAAGAAGGCAATCGGACATTCGGCATATATCATTGAAGGAATTAAAAACATCGGGAATTACAAGGGCTTCAATCTGACCGCACAGTTCGATGAGAAGACGATCACTGGAAAATATCTGTACGGCATGGTGACAAATACCCTTTCGGTCGGTGGGTTCAAGCTGCGGGGTGCCAAGCATGTAGTGTTGGATGATGGGAAGTTTGACTGCCTGTTTATCAAGATGCCATCGACACCGACGGAGATGCAGCAGATTATCCGCGGACTTTTGCAAAACGAAGTTGAGGATAACGAAATGTTCTTCGAGTGCAAGGCTTCGCGCGTCGTTGTAGACGGCGAACAGGAAATCGCATGGACGCTTGATGGAGAATTCGGCGGAAGCCTGAAGCATGTGGAAATCCAGAACCAGAGGCAAGCGTTGGATATTATGCTGCCACAGATGAATATCGAGGAGATGGCACATCAGCCGAGGGATGACGAAGAAACCGCATACACTGACGAGGATGATATTGACCTTGAGGATTTGTATAGCCGGTATGCATTACAGGATATAGAACAAAATGCGCAACGAACACAGGAAAAGCAGACGGAATCGGACGAGGATGTATAGGCATCTGCAATCAGGTTCCAATTCTTTACATTTTCTTTAAAATAGAATATAATAAGAATAATGCACACGTGCATAATTAACAAAAGGATAAAATTTAGGAAGCTAAATTGAAAGGGGAAAATGATGGGAAAATATTTCGGAACAGACGGATTCCGCGGTGAGGCAAATGTTGATCTGACAGTGGAGCATGCGTATAAGGTCGGAAGATATCTCGGATATTATTTTGGTAAGGAGAAACAGGGGGATGAACGGGCGCGAATCGTCATTGGAAAAGATACGAGACGTTCGAGCTATATGTTTGAATATTCTTTAGTTGCAGGACTGACAGCGAGTGGCGCAGATGTGTATCTGATGCATGTCACGCCAACGCCAAGTGTTTCCTATATCGTGCGTGCGGATGAGTTTGATTGTGGAATTATGATTTCTGCAAGCCACAATCCATTTTATGATAACGGAATCAAGATCATCAACAGCCATGGTGCGAAGATGGATGCGGCTGTTGAGAAGGAAATAGAAGATTATATTGATGGACTGGTACCGGAGATTCCGTTTGCAACCAAAGAAAAAATCGGACGGACGACCGATTATTCGATGGGTAGAAACCGTTATATTGGTTATCTGATGACACTTCCAACACGTGCATTCAAGAATCTGCGTGTCGGATTAGACTGTGCAAATGGTGCGTCTTCGACTGTAGCGAAAGCAGTTTTTGATGCGCTTGGAGCAAAGACCTATGTGATCAACAACACACCGGACGGTACGAATATCAATACGAATTGTGGATCTACCCATATTGAAGGACTTCAGAAGTTTGTAGTAGAGAATAATCTGGATGCCGGATTTGCTTACGATGGCGACGCAGATCGTTGTCTGGCTGTCGATGAGAAGGGCAATCTGGTCGATGGCGATGCTATTATCTATATCTGTGGAAAGTATCTGCGCGACCGCGGCAGACTGAACAATAACAAAGTTGTTACAACAGTTATGTCCAACCTTGGTTTATATAAGGCACTGGATGCGGAGGGCATCGGCTATGAGAAGACCGCAGTTGGAGATAAATATGTCTATGAGTGTATGATGGAAAATGGATATATCCTCGGCGGCGAGCAGAGCGGACATATCATTTTCTCGAAAAATGCAAGAACCGGTGATGGTGTTCTGACTTCTCTGAAGCTGATGGAAGCGATGGTGGAGGAGAAGATGCCTCTGTCTGAGTTGACACGCGGTCTAACAATTTACCCACAGCTCCTGGTAAATGTCAAGGTTACAAGCAAGAAGGACGTTATGGAAGATTCAGATGTGCTTGCAGCTGCGAAGAAGGTTGAGGAAGCACTTGGTGATGATGGACGAATCCTGCTTCGCCAGAGTGGTACAGAGCCACTGATCCGTGTGATGGTTGAAGCCAAGACAGATGCAATCTGTAAGGAACATGCAGACGCGGTAGTCGAAGTTATCCGTAGAAAGGGATATGAAGTACAGTAGGAGTTTATGAAAAATAACATCAGAAAACTTGAGACATCGCTTGTTTTTTTTCTCAAGGCAATTTTGAATTTGATATTGTTTTTTACTTTATATGGTATTTATGCGAAATCTAACTGGCAGCTGTGGAATCTGTCGAGAACATCCGGTATTACAATTGCGGCGTATATTGTGATGCATTATATGTTTTCGACGATTTACGGTCATTACGACATTGGCAAGCGGAAGAGTAAGCCGATTGTATTGTCATTATTTTTGAACCAGATTTTTACTGATGTGATTTCAGTGATCGTGTTGTCAATTATGAATACAAACCAGATGAATAATCATAGCTTCGTATTTGAACAGCCATATTTGTTGATACCAATACTGGCGATTCAGTTTGTGATGATTATGATATTTGTATATGGTGGGAATCATTTATATTTCAGAATTTACCAGCCGGAGGATTGTATTATTATAACGTCTTCACAACAAAGTTTAAATGAAATTGTGAGGGGGGTTCTGAAATATAAACTGCAATATAAAGTTAAACGTGTTGCGGATTACCGGGATGTGAACCTTAAGCAATATATTCTGGAACATGATACGATCTTTATCTATGACGTTCCTGTGCAGGACCGGACGCAGATATTAGAGTATTGTTATCAGAATATGAAAAATGTATATTTTAATCCGGATATGCATGATGTAATCGAAAAGAGTGCCAAGCATTTTATCTTAGATGATGTGTCAGTATACTGTAATTATTCCAAGGGACTTACCTTGGAACAGCGTTTTATCAAACGGGCGATGGATATTGTGATTTCTGTGATTGCGTTGATTCTTACATCACCGATTATGCTGGTGGTTGTGATTATGATTAAGCTTGATGATCGCGGAAGCATTATTTTCAAGCAGAATCGTGCAACGCGCGATGGAAAGATATTCTCGGTGTATAAGTTTCGGACGATGCGTGAAAATGTGGAGAATTATTCGGTTGTAGAGGATGATGAGCGTGTGACGCGTGTCGGAAAGTTTCTGCGGAAATACCGGCTGGATGAGATCCCGCAGTTTTTCAATGTATTGAAAGGTGACATGAGTGTGGTTGGACCAAGACCGGAAATGTTGGCAAATG
The DNA here is from genome assembly GCF_056872695.1 of Wujia sp. Classification (NCBI taxonomy): domain Bacteria; kingdom Bacillati; phylum Bacillota; class Clostridia; order Lachnospirales; family Lachnospiraceae; genus Wujia; species Wujia sp. The sequence continues at coordinate 27,694 of NZ_DBMFCD010000001.1, forward strand.
TATTCAACTATACATCGATTCTGCCGGAGTTTGAATACCGCCTGCGTGTGAAGGCGGGTATTACCGGGCATGCACAGATTGCCGGAAAGTATAACACATCCCCGAAAGACAAACTGATTCTGGATCTGACGTATATTGAAGAGTACAGCTTCTGGCTGGATATCAAACTGTTGTTCCAGACGTTGATTGTTCTGTTCAAGAAGGATAGTACAGAGGCGTTTCACAGAGGGGAAGAACTGGTATTTGAAGAGTATCAGCCGCCAGAACAGGTAAAAGTTTCGGAGACTTCGATGGAAGAATGCGAATAAGAATAAAATAAAAAGAAAGAACTGTTCACGAAAACTTGTGTACAGCTCTTTCTTTTTCTATATAACAGAATTGAAATGTTTACAGGTTCTGCGCATACTCCTCAAATATGTAATCGTACATAGATGGCAGACCGACGAACTCACAGCCATAACGATAGCCGGTGTTGCCAATTGGTGTTACATACAGAATCTTCACAACGGATAAGATTACTTCTTCCCGGTTCTCGAATTCAATCGTTGCATTGAAATAATAATTGACCGGAAGCTTGGACAGGGACATAAAGCCGATACCAGCTTTGGATATATCGAAGACCTCGATTTCAGCATCAAGATTCTCGATTTTCACACCATCCTGCTTAAATAAATTAGAAACTTCCAATTTGAGTTTGATTGGAAGTCTGACGTTCTTTCTTTTTTCCTGCATACGAACCCTCCAGCTTGGAATTTTTATTAGATTGGCACTATTATATCAAAAAAACAAGTGAAACGCTATATAAATTCACGAAAACTCGAAAAAAACACATAAACTGTTTGATACTTTAAGTTATCTAGGTTATAATAAGCAAGGTTTGAAAAAAATATCAAAAAAAGAAGCAATATGCAGATAATGAGCAATGCGACGGCTGTGCTTGCACAAGCCGGCATATTGCGAAATACACATGGAGCCGCTAGGCGACATGATATTATAATGAGAGGAACGTGCGATATGAGTGATGTAATGGAACACTATCAGGATGATGGCCTGCACGAAGAATGCGGAGTCTTCGGCATGTATGATTTTGACGGACACGATGTGGCTAGAACGATCTACTATGGATTGTTCGCTTTGCAGCACCGGGGACAGGAGAGCTGTGGTATTGCGGTATCGGATACCGAAGGCCCAAAGGGCAAAGTGCTGTCTTCCAAAGGTATGGGACTTGTAAATGAAGTCTTCACGCAGGAAGACTTAGATAAGCTCAAAGGCAATATCGGTGTTGGACATGTACGATATTCGACAGCCGGTGCGAGTACCAGAGAGAATGCACAGCCGCTTGTACTGAATTATATCAAGGGTACCCTCGCTCTGGCACATAACGGGAATCTCGTCAATGCACCGGAGCTTCGAAGAGAACTCGCACATGATGGTGCAATCTTCCAGACGACGATCGACTCCGAGGTGATTGCATATCATATTGCCAGGGAACGTGTAAAGACATCTTCGGCAGAAGAAGCAGTTCAAAATGCCATGAAGAAGCTGGTCGGTTCCTATTCCCTGATTGTCATGAGTCCGAGAAAACTGATCGGTGCCCGTGATCCGTTTGGGTTCCGCCCGCTCTGCATCGGAAAACGCGACAATGCATATGTACTTGCATCCGAAAGCTGTGCCCTTGACACGATCGGAGCAGAGTTTATCCGGGATGTAGAACCCGGTGAAATGGTTGTTATATCGCCGGAGAAGGGGATTGAGAGCCATAAGGACATGTGCCAGAAGGAACATGGCAGATGCGTATTTGAATACATTTATTTCGCAAGACCGGACAGCGTGATTGACGGCATGAGCGTGTATCAGTCCCGTATCATCGCAGGAAGATGTCTCGCAAAGGACAGTCCGGTTGAGGCAGATTTAGTTGTTGGCGTACCGGAATCCGGAAATGCAGCTGCACTTGGATATTCGCTCGAATCCGGTATCCCATATGGAACCGCATTTGTAAAAAATGGCTACGTCGGAAGAACCTTTATCAAGCCGAAGCAGAGCCAGCGGGAATCCAGTGTGCGCGTGAAACTGAATGTCCTGAAGGATGCAGTCGAGGGAAAACGTGTTATCATGATTGACGATTCCATCGTGCGTGGGACGACAAGTGACCGGATCGTCAGCATGCTCAAGGAAGCCGGTGCGAAGGAAGTGCATGTGCGGATTTCATCCCCACCATTTTTGTATCCATGTTATTTCGGAACGGATGTGCCGGATAGCGACCAGCTGATCGCATACAATCGTACAATCGAGGAGATCCGTCAGATCATCGGTGCGGATTCGCTTGGATACTTGAAGCTGGAACGACTGCCGGAACTGACCGGAGGCAGACAGTTCTGCCAGGGATGTTTCACAGGAAAATGGCCAATTGATCCACCAAAAGAAGATATTCGTGGCGAATATGACGCATAAGGTGTATAATAGAAGAACATATGAGGAAAATATATAAATATTTGGAGGTTTTTATGAGCAGAGATAAGTATGTAAGCCCACTTTCAGAGAGATACGCAAGCAAGGAGATGCAGTATATCTTCTCCCCGGACATGAAGTTCAAGACATGGAGAAAATTATGGATCGCACTTGCTGAGACCGAAAAAGAGCTTGGATTAAAAGATGCCGATGGCAACCCACGTATCACAGACGAGCAGATTGAAGAACTGAAAAGCCATGTAGAGGATATCAACTACGATGTGGCAAAAGAGCGTGAAAAACTCGTGCGCCATGACGTTATGAGCCATGTGTATGCTTATGGCAAACAGTGCCCGAAGGCAGCAGGGATTATCCATCTGGGTGCAACAAGCTGCTATGTTGGAGATAACACAGATGTCATCATTATGACTGAGGCAATGAAGCTTGTCCGTACAAAGCTGATCAATGTGATCAATGAGCTTGCAAAGTTTGCAGATACATACAAGGATCTTCCAACACTGGCATTCACACATTTCCAGCCTGCACAGCCAACGACAGTTGGAAAGCGTGCAACACTCTGGATGCAGGAGCTGTTGCTGGATTTAGCAGACCTTGAATATATGATCGGTCAGCAGAAGCTGCTTGGGTGCAAAGGTACAACCGGTACACAGGCAAGTTTCCTTGAGCTGTTTGAGGGTGACCATGAGACAGTCAAGAAAATTGATGGAAAGATCGCAGAGAAGATGGGATTTGCAGCATGTTATCCGGTTTCCGGACAGACTTATTCCAGAAAGGTCGATGCAAGAGTTTTAAATGTACTTTCCGGTATCGCAATGTCTGCCCATAAGTTCTCAAACGATATCCGTCTCCTGCAGCACTTAAAGGAAGTGGAAGAGCCGTTCGAGAAGAACCAGATTGGTTCCTCTGCGATGGCGTATAAGCGGAATCCTATGCGGAGTGAGCGTATCGCATCCCTGTCAGACTATGTGATGGCAGATGCCTTAAATCCGGCAATCGTGGCTAGTACACAGTGGTTTGAGCGTACACTGGATGATTCTGCGAACAAGCGGATCTCTGTACCGGAAGCATTCCTTGCCATCGATGGTATTCTGGATCTTTACTTAAATGTCGTAGACGGACTTGTCGTATATGACAAGGTGATCTACCAGCACTTCATGAAGGAGATTCCTTTCATGGCGACGGAGAATATCATGATGGATGCCGTAAAACGTGGCGGAAACAGACAGGAGCTGCATGAGAAGATCCGTGAGTATTCGATGATCGCGGGTGAGCAGGTCAAGAAGTATGGAAATGAGAATAATTTGGTAGAGCTTATTGCCTGTGATTCTGCATTCGGCATGACACGCGAAGAGATTGAAGCATTGCTTGATCCGAAGAACTTTGTTGGACGTGCTCCGGAGCAGACAGCGGAGTTTCTGGCAGAGCAGATTCAGCCAATTCTTGATGCAAACAAAGATATCCTCGGTGTAAAGGCAGAGATTAACGTATAAGATGCATAATCATTGATGCGTATTGATTTTATTGTAAAAATAAAGTAAAATAAAAAGGTCGGCTGTGGTCGGCACACTATTAATTGCAAAGTGATAAAAACGGAGGTAACAGGTTAGACTATGGTACAGGCAGTAGTAGGCGCCAATTGGGGTGACGAAGGAAAAGGTAAAATTACAGACATGCTCGCAGAGAAGGCAGATATTATCGTGCGTTTTCAGGGTGGAGCAAATGCAGGTCATACAATCGTAAATAACTATGGAAAGTTTGCATTGCATACACTTCCTTCTGGCGTATTTTATGACCATACAACCAGCATTATCGGAAATGGTGTTGCACTGAATATCCCGGTACTGTTCAACGAAGTAAAATCAATTACAGACAAGGGAGTTCCGATGCCGAAGATTCTCGTATCGGACCGTGCACAGATGGTAATGCCATATCATGTATTGTTCGATGCATATGAAGAGGAGAGACTGGCAGGAAAGTCTTTCGGCTCTACAAAGTCTGGTATTGCACCGTTTTATTCAGATAAATATGCAAAGATTGGTTTTCAGGTAAGTGAGCTGTTTGACGATGAGGCAGCCTTGCGCGACAAGATTGAGCGTGTGATCGCATCGAAGAACGTATTGTTAGAGTATCTGTACAAGAAGCCGCTTCTGACCGTGGATGAAGTGTACAACACATTGATGGAGTACAAGGAGATGGTTGCTCCGTTCGTATGTGATGTATCTGCTTATTTGTATCAGGCAATCAAGGACGGAAAGCATATCCTCTTAGAGGGACAGCTCGGTTCCATGAAGGATCCGGATCACGGTATCTATCCGATGGTAACATCTTCTTCCACACTGGCTGCTTATGGCGCGATTGGAGCAGGTATTCCTCCATATGAGATCAAGCAGATCGTAACAGTATGTAAGGCATATTCATCCGCTGTTGGAGCAGGTGAATTTGTCAGTGAGATATTCGGAGAAGAAGCGGATGAGCTTCGCCGCCGTGGTGGTGATGGAGGCGAGTTCGGTGCGACAACCGGACGTCCAAGACGTATGGGATGGTTTGACTGTGTGGCATCGAAGTATGGCTGTCGTATCCAGGGTACAACCGATGTTGCATTTACAGTATTGGATGTACTTGGTTATCTCGATGAGATTCCGGTCTGTGTCGGCTATGACATCGACGGAGAGGTAACAACGGACTTCCCGACAACTGCAAAGTTAAAGAAAGCAAAGCCGGTATATAAGGTGCTTCCGGGATGGAAACAGGATATCCGGGGAATTAAGAAGTACGAGGATCTTCCGGAGAACTGCCGTAAGTATATCGAGTTTATCGAGGAACAGATTGGATTCCCGATTACGATGGTTTCCAATGGACCGAAGAGATCCGATATTATCTATCGTGGATTTAACAACTAAATTTAACAACTAAGAAATAAAAGACAAAGGCTGTTGCACCATCGCTTTGGTGCAGCAGTTTTTCTAATTATGGAAACATGAAGCGTATGAAAGCATGAAATCGTATGTTTTCGGGCATGGGAAATGGAGATGTTTATTCTATGAGAAATCTGACAATGTTGATGGACTATTACGAACTGACGATGTCCAACGGATACTTTGAAAAAGGATTTAAAGATAAGATGGTTGTATTCGATATGTTCTACCGGAAGAATCCGGACAACGGCGGTTTTGTTGTATCTGCCGGATTAGAGCAGTTGATTGAGTATATCGAGGATATGCATTTCTCGAGGGAAGATATCGAGTTCCTTCGGAGCAAGGGCGAGTTCTCGGAAGGGTTCCTGCAGTATCTGGCGGATTTTAAGTTTACAGGAAATATCGATGCGCTGCCGGAGGGAACAATCTGCTATCCAAATACTCCGCTTGTCACGGTGACGGCACCGGTGATCGAGGCACAGCTGATCGAGACGATGCTGCTTCTTACGATGAATTTCCAGTCACTCATTGCGACGAAAGCATCCCGTATCTGCCGGACGGCAGCGGAGAGCGGTGCGGTCGTGATGGAGTTCGGTGCGAGACGTGCACATGGGGGTGATGCGGCAATCCTCGGTGCGAGAGCTGCGTATATCGGTGGCGCGGCTGCGACGGCAACGGTCATGGCAGATGAGCAGTTTGGTGTGCCGGCGATTGGTACGATGGCACATAGCTGGATACAGTTTTTTGACAATGAATATGAAGCATTTAAAGCGTATGCAGAGGTGTATCCTGACAACTGTACCCTGCTGATCGATACCTATGATATCTTAAATAGTGGTCTGGTGAATGCCATCCGCGTGGCAAAGGAAGTGTTGGAGCCTGACGGAAAACGCCTGAAAGGTGTGCGTATCGACAGTGGCGATCTGGCGTATTTCTCCAAGAAAATCCGCAAGACACTTGATGCACATGACATGCAGGATTGTAAGATCGTTGTGTCGAACAGTGTGGACGAATTCCTGATGCAGTCACTGAAGAAACAGAATGCAAGCATCAATTCTTACGGTGTCGGAGAGCGTATGATCACCTCAAAGTCTGATCCGGTTTTTGGCGGTGTGTATAAGCTTGCCGCTGTGCAGAACGATGCTGGGGAATTTGTACCGAAGATCAAGATTTCCGAGAACGTTGAGAAAATCACAAATCCGGGCAGAAAGAAACTGTGGCGAATCTACAGCAGGGAGACCGGGTATGCACTGGCAGATTTGATCACGATGTACGATGAGGTAGTAAATGGAGATGAGCCATTTGCCTATGTCGATCCAGTGAAGCCTTGGAAGAAGATGAGATTTGAAAATGTGGATGTGAAGGAATTACAGGTACCGATTTTCCGAGATGGAAAACTTGTTTATGACAAGCCGGAGCTTGATGCAATCAAGGCATATGTGACAGAACAGCTCGACCACCAGATTTGGGAGGAGGAGCAGCGGTTTACGAATCCGCACATCCATTATGTCGATCTGTCGAAAAAACTGTATGAAGTGAAAGAGGAGATGCTTTCACAGGGACAAGGGGAGCTTCACTAAAAAATATTTAAAAATAAGCGGTATCCGTTGACAGAAATTATCAGAAATATTAAGATAATTATATATGTTTCAGGATATGACATAGAATTAGGAGAAGGAGAGGAAACTCTCTACAAAGAATATGAGAAAATTTGACACCAGAACCCAATATTTCCGTTATGAAGTGCTGCGCGAGGTTGCGCGTATGGCGTGGGATGGCACACTGCTCGAAGGAATCCTGGATATTCCGATGAAGATTATTCCGGGCAAAAAGCCGACGATGCGGTGCTGTGTATTCAAGGAACGCGCAATCGTGAGTGAACAGGTTAAGATGGCAATGGGCGGCAATCCGGACAATGATAATGTGATTGAAGTCATGGAGATTGCCTGTGATGAGTGTCCGGTTGGCGGATATGAAGTCGGACAGCATTGTCGTGGATGTCTGGCACACCGGTGTGCGGATGCCTGTAAGTTTGGTGCTATCACGATTGATGAGCATCAGAAGGCGCATATTGATAAATCAAAGTGCAAAGAGTGCGGAGCCTGTGCGAAGGCATGCCCGTACAGTGCGATTTCCGATTTCAAGCGTCCATGTCAGCAGGCATGTAAGATTGGCGCCATCACAATGAATGAAGATCAGGAAGCGAAGATTGATAACGACAAATGTATTGCTTGCGGTGCATGCGTATATCAGTGCCCGTTTGGTGCCATCAACGAAAAGTCGTATATATTGCAGGTCATTAATATGCTAAAGGATAGTGACCACGGAAAGAACTATAAAGTCTATGCAGCGGTTGCACCTGCGATTGCCGGTCAGTTTATCTATGCGAAGCGCGGACAGGTCATCAGTGGAATCAAGGCGCTTGGCTTTGATGAGGTTGTGGAGGTTGCGCTTGGCGCAGATATGACAACCTGGCATGAATCACAGGAGCTACGGGAGAAGGGTATGCTGACTAGCTCGTGCTGCCCGGCATTCGTGACTTATGTGGAGAAGAATTTCCCGGATATGCTGCCGTATGTATCTTCGACATTGTCACCGATGGCGATGATCGGTAAACATATCAAGGAGCAGGACCCGACAGCAAAGGTTGTATTTATCGGACCATGTACTGCAAAAAAGATGGAGATCCGTAAGGAAACGGTTGCACCGTATATTGACAGTGCACTGACTTTCGAGGAACTACAGGCAGTGCTTGACAGCCGGGAGATTGACATTACGACATTGGAAGAGGAAAGTCTGGAGAATGCTTCTTACTTTGGACGTATCTTTGCTCACACAGGTGGCTTGAGCAGTGCTGTAAAGCAGGGTATGAAAGAACAGGGAGCAGAGGACTTTGAATTGAAACCGGTTGTCTGCGACGGTATAGAAGAATGTAAGATTGCGTTGCTCAAGCTGCGCAGAAATATGTTGGATGGAAACTTTATGGAGGGCATGGCGTGTCAGGGTGGCTGTGTCAACGGAAACGGAAATCTGACGCATATGGCGAAGAGCCGTATGGATGTAGAAAAATATGGTAAGGAAGCTGCTGATAAGACGATTGAAGGTGCGATATCAGAGTTTCACCTGCAATAAAATGTAACAGGGGGATAAACCATGGATCAGGTACAGGAAAGTTATGATGAATTTAATTTGAATTTCAGAATAGAAGATACTGTAATTGTAAATCAGACGGAGATGGAAGGATTCAATGCATTTTTCCTTGGAAACCAGTCCACCTGTCAGCAGAGCGTCGTGGAAGGTGTGCGCGTCTTGTCGTACAAGATTCCGGCAACTCTGCCGCTCGGTCAGTTTTTGAAGAAGCAGTTGTACAAGGGTGAGTTTCTCTCAATCTTGTCCAATATATTAAATCAGCTGTTGTACTTCGAAGACCGCAACATGCCGGTCAAGAAGGTGCTTCTGAACACGAAGTATATGTATATTGAACTGTCAAATCTGCATGTACAGCTGTTGTATATGCCGATTGAGAAGGATTTTGCGGATTGTAACGTCTGTGAGTTTGTGCAGAATTTTATTAGTAAGATCCGGTTCGCAGATATGCAGTGTGTAAACTGTGTTGATCAGATCCTGCATTATCTGGACAGCCGTTTGATGTTTTCCTTGCGAGAGTTCTATACATTTATTATTGAACTTCAGAAGGAAGAAATTCTGAAAGATGATATCGATCTTGGCGAAGGCGAGACAACGGTTTTGCAGCAGATGAGCTATAGCAACATTACTCCATATCTCGTTCGCTCGAGAACAAACGCGCTAATTCCAATTGAGAAGACTGAGTTCGTAGTCGGAAAGTCTTCCGAGTGTGATTACCAGATTCCGGATAACCGGAAGGTAAGCCGGAAGCATTGCAGTTTCCGTATCAGCAACGGAGAATGCTATATCCGCGATGAAAATTCAACAAACCATACCTATGTAAACGGAAAGATGATCCAGCCAGGATTTGATGTCATGCTGAAAAACGATGACTATATCCGTATGGCTGATGAAGAGTTTAAATATTGGGTAAGATAATTGAATAAGAAGTAGATATAAAAGAGCACGGCGTTTGAGGGGTTACCTCCGTTTATGAAACACCGTGCTTTTATATAATTATTCATCTGCCAGATAATGCCGCATGGATTTTAATGCATTTTTCTCTAACCGGCTGACCTGTGCCTGAGAGATTGCAATCTCGTCGGCAACTTCTGTCTGGGTTTTCCCTTCAAAGAAACGAAGCCGGATGATGTTTAACTCCCGCTCATCGAGTCGGTGCATCGCTTCCTGCAAGGCGAGAGACTGTACCCAGTTTTCTTCTTTGTTCTTCTTGTCTTTGACCTGATCCATCAGATATAAAACATCCTGCCCTTCCTGATATACAGGTTCAAATAAAGACATCGGTGTTGCGATGGCATCTAAGGCAGTGACAATGTCTTCTTTAGGAAGATCAAGCTCCTGTGAAATCTCGTCAATGGTTGGTTCCCGATCATTTTTCTTTGTGAGGATATCCCGCGTGTAGATTGCTTTATACGCGATGTCACGCAGTGACCGGGAGACGCGGATTGCGTTGTTGTCCCGCATGTAGCGGCGGCACTCGCCGATGATCATGGGAACCGCATACGTCGAAAATTTGACATCCAGTGTCTGGTCGAAATTATCTAACGCCTTGATCAGTCCGATACACCCGACCTGAAAGAGGTCGTCCGAACTTTCTATATTATTTCCTGAAAATCTCTGAATCACACTTAGTACAAGCCGGAGGTTCCCCCGGATGAATTCTTCTCTGGCACTTTTGTCGCCGGCGTTCATACGGACAAATAATGCACGCTTTTCTTCTTCGCTAAGTAATGGAAGCTTACTGGTATTGACACCACAGATTACTACTTTATTTCCAGCCATGATTCGATATCTCCTGTAACCGTTATAGTCTGATACCTAAAAGGATGCACGAATTTGAGACTGGATATACAGGTAGAAACTTCCAAATTGGAGAAATTGGATTTTGCAAATCGTAAGCCAGTTATTATTGTTTAAAAAATTGCCTGAAATATTGAAACTATGGGAAGAATGTGATAAAATACCTAAGTTTGTTGTAGTTGAGTATGTATATAGAGATGAGGAAAGAGATATGCAGATTACAAGAGAAGATGTAAGAAACGTAGCAATTATCGCCCATGTCGATCATGGTAAGACAACCCTCGTGGACGAACTGTTGAAGCAGAGTGGTGTATTCCGTGACAATCAGGAAGTCGCAGAGCGTGTCATGGATTCAAATGATATCGAGCGTGAGAGAGGTATCACAATTCTCTCGAAGAACACCGCAGTTACTTATAAGAATACGAAGATCAATATTATCGACACACCGGGCCATGCTGATTTCGGTGGCGAAGTAGAGCGTGTCTTAAAGATGGTAAATGGCGTTATCCTCGTGGTAGATGCATTTGAAGGTGCGATGCCACAGACGAAGTTTGTGCTGAAGAAAGCGTTGGAACTGGATCTGAACGTAATCGTGTGTATCAATAAGATTGATCGTCCGGAGGCAAGACCGGCAGAGGTAGAAGAGGAAGTATTAGAGCTTTTATTAGAGCTTGATGCGAACGAGAAGCAGCTTGACTGCCCATTTGTTTACGCATCTGCAAAGGCAGGTATCGCATCACTTTCACCGGATGAACCGGGTACGGATATGCAGCCATTGTTCGAGACGATCTTAAAATATATTCCGGCACCAACGGGTGATCCGGATGCAGGTACACAGATTCTGATCAGTACGATTGATTATAATGAGTACGTTGGACGTATCGGTGTCGGTAAGGTAGATAATGGTACGATCAAGCTGAATCAGGACGCAATCATCGTAAACCATCATGAACCGGACAAGTACCGTAAGGTAAAGATTGGTAAGTTATATGAGTTTGAAGGTCTGAACAAGGTGGAGGTTAACGAGGCGAGCGTTGGCTCCATCGTTGCAATCTCCGGTATTTCAGATATCCATATCGGAGATACAATCTGTTCACCGGATGATCCGGAGCCGATTCCGTTCCAGAAGATCTCTGAGCCGACGATTGCGATGCATTTTATGGTTAACGATTCGCCGCTTGCAGGCAAGGAAGGAAAGTTCGTTACTTCCCGTCACCTGCGTGACCGCCTGTTCCGTGAGTTAAATACCGATGTATCCCTTCGTGTGGAGGAGACAGACACCACGGAGAGCTTCAAGGTATCCGGACGTGGCGAGCTTCACTTGTCGGTATTGATCGAGAATATGCGCCGGGAAGGCTATGAGTTCGCAGTAAGTAAGGCAGAGGTTATCTACAAGGAAGATGAGAAGGGCAAGAAGTTAGAGCCGTTTGAAATCGCTGTCATTGACGTGCCGGATGAATTCTCTGGTACGGTCATCAATATGCTGAATCAGCGTAAAGGTGAGCTGCAGGGCATGGCACCGACCGGAAATGGTACAACGAGACTGGAGTTTTCTATCCCATCCCGTGGACTGATCGGTTTCCGTGGTGATTTCATGACTGCCACTAAGGGAAATGGTATCATTAATACCATGTTTGACGGTTATCAGCCATACAAGGGTGATATGAATTATAGAAGTCAGGGTTCTCTGATTGCGTTTGAGTCAGGAGAGAGCATTACCTATGGTCTGTTCAATGCACAGGAGCGTGGAACACTCTTTATCGGACCTGGTGAGCAGGTCTATGGTGGTATGGTTGTTGGACAGTGTGGTAAGGCAGAGGATATCGAAGTAAATGTCTGCAAGAAGAAGCAGCTTACGAATACACGTGCATCTGGTTCTGATGATGCACTGAAACTGACACCTCCAAAGATTCTTTCTCTGGAGCAGGCACTTGATTTCATTGATACAGATGAGCTTCTGGAGATCACACCGAAGTCCATACGTATCCGTAAGAAGATTCTGGATCCGACGCTTCGTATGCGTGCAAAGCGTGCAATGCAGAGCAATTAATCTGTAAAAACTGAATTATAAGAAAAGAATGTGAGAATTTCGTTAAAATTGTGCAATATTTACGAAATTCTCTTCTTTTTTTATGGAAGATTTTTAAGCAGTGTGGTAAAATAAAAATAACGTGTGAATAGCAGAATTGCGTTTCACGAATAAAGCAGGAGGAGGTATATATGGCTTTAACAGTTTGGCTGATCATTACGGTTTTTTTGATCATTGTGGAAATCATTACACTGGGACTGACGTCGATCTGGTTCGCTGGCGGCGCGCTTATCGCGGGGCTGATCTCGCTGACCGGAGCACATTGGCTTGTACAGATTCTTGTATTTGCAGTGATTTCAGCAATCTTATTTGTATTTACCAGACCGATTGCAACGAAGCATTTTATGAAGAACATCGAAAAGACGAATGTGGATAGTCTGATCGGAAAGGAAGGCATTGTAAAACAGGAAATCGATAATATCGAGGCACAGGGCGTCGTGAAATTAAATGGCATGGACTGGACAGCACGTTCTGTGGATGGAACGAAGATTCCGACAGGCGAAAAGGTGCTGATCGATAGTATTGATGGCGTGAAGCTGATGGTTGTTAGAAAAGAAAATTCATAATTGGGAGGAACAAAATGAACGGAGCACAGATTTTAGGTATTTTTCTTGTTATTTTAGTCGTGATCGTGATTTGTAGTTCGATTCGCGTAGTACCACAGGCACATGCATATGTAATTGAACGTCTGGGAACGTACAATACGACATGGTCAGCAGGCCTTCATTTAAAGACACCTTTGATTGACAAGGTGGCACATCGCATATCCATGAAGGAACAGGTTGTTGACTTTGCACCACAGCCGGTAATCACAAAAGATAACGTTACGATGCGGATTGATACGGTCGTATTCTTCCAGATTACAGATCCAAAGCTGTTTGCATATGGTGTAGAAAAGCCGATTATGGCGATCGAGAATCTGACAGCGACAACACTTCGAAATATCATTGGTGAGTTGGAGCTTGACCAGACTCTGACATCGAGAGAGACGATCAACACAAAGATGCGTGCGACTTTGGATGAGGCGACAGATCCATGGGGAATCAAGGTAAATCGTGTCGAGCTGAAAAACATCATTCCACCGGCAGCCATTCAGGATGCGATGGAGAAACAGATGAAGGCAGAGCGTGAGAGACGAGAGCAGATTCTGATTGCAGAAGGTGAGAAGAAGTCAGCAATTCTTCGTGCAGAAGGACAAAAAGAGTCTTTGATTCTTTCCGCAGAGGCAGAAAAGCAGTCAGCAATTCTCCGTGCTGAGGCAACAAAGGAAGCAACGATCCGCCGTGCAGAAGGTGAGGCAGAAGCAATTCTTAAAGTACAGCAGGCGAATGCAGATGGTATCAAGTTCTTAAACGAGGCTGCACCGGATCAGGCAGTTCTTACATTGAAGAGCCTTGAAGCTTTTGCCAAGGCAGCAGATGGAAAGGCTACGAAGCTGATTATTCCGAGTGAGATTTCCGGCATTGCGGGACTTGCATCTTCCCTGACGGAAATCGTAACCAAAGACAAAGAGTCATAGGCAGGAGGAGATTTTGTATGAGTGATAAAATATCTGCACAACAGGAATTACTGAAAGAACTTTATAACTACAGTGCAAATATCATTCCGGGAACGGAAACACTGATTACAGAGCTCAGACATAATCGGCAAACCGATACGGATGAGTTGTTCAATCTGGTGATTCAGGGAATCAATTGGGAGATTGAAGTCTTCAATAATTGCGAAAATCTGATCAACGAGAAGGAACAAAAAATAGATAAAGCCAAAATGGCGTCCGCGGTTGGACGCCTGGGTAAAGTGTTGCAGGAAAAGGATGATATCAAGCTTGCAGCGTCTCTGGAGGTGGATTTTTTACCGTTTTTAAAGACAATGAAGAATGTAGCAGAGACAATGAATGTGTAAAAATATGTAAAATTTAGTATTATTTACCATTCGATTGAGCTTTTTGAAGAAAAATTTATAAAAATTGCCTAAAAGTGTTTCACTTTTTTAGGTTTAATGCTATAATACAAACATATTATGCTAAAAGGGGTGACATTATGATTAAAAAAGAAATGATAGCTATGCTTTTAGCAGGCGGACAGGGAAGTCGTCTGGGTGTTTTGACTTCCAAGCTTGCTAAGCCGGCGGTTGCATTTGGTGGAAAATATAAGATTATTGATTTCCCACTCAGCAACTGTATTAATTCGGGGGTTGATACTGTCGGCGTGTTGACACAGTATAGACCACTCCGGCTTAATCAGCACATCGGTATCGGTATCCCGTGGGATCTGGATCGAAGCATCGGTGGTGTAACTGTGCTTCCTCCATACGAGAAGAGTGCAAACAGCCAGTGGTATACAGGTACTGCGAACGCAATCTATCAGAATCTTGAGTATATTGACTACTACAATCCAGACTATGTACTGATCCTTTCTGGAGATCATATCTATAAGATGGATTATGAGGCAATGCTTGACTATCACAAGACAAGCAAGGCCGATATTACATTGGCAACCTATCAGGTACCAATAGAGGAAGCAAGCCGTTTCGGTGTTGTTATTACAGACGATACCGGATGTATTCAGGAGTTTGAGGAAAAACCGGAGCATCCACGCAGCAATAAAGCATCTATGGGTATTTACATATTCAACTGGAAACTGCTTCGTGAAGCTTTGACAGCACTGAAGGATCAGCCATCCTGTGACTTTGGTAAGCATATTATTCCATATTGCCATGAGCGCGGAAGTAAGATTTGTGCTTACGAGTACAAGGGATATTGGAAGGATGTGGGAACACTTGGTTCTTACTGGGAAGCAAATATGGAACTCGTAGATATCATTCCGGAGTTCAACCTCTACGAGGAGTTCTGGAGAATCTACACAAAGAGTGATCAGCTTCCACCACAGTACATTGATCCGGAAGGATCTGTGACAGAGAGTATCGTTGGTGAGGCAACGGAGGTTTACGGTACTGTACAGCATTCCGTTATCGGTTCCGGCGTTACGATTGGAAAGGGCGCAGTTATCAAGAATTCCATCATTATGAATGGTGCAGTGATTGGTGACGGTGTTGTTATGGACAAGGCAATTATCGCAGAGGGAGTTCATATTGGAGACAACGCGGAACTTGGTGTCGGCGAGGAAGTTCCAAATGAGCTTGCACCACATATCTACTCATTCGGTCTTGTAACAATCGGAGAGAATTCCGTGATCCCGGCAGGCGTTAAAATTGGTAAAAATGTTGCCATCTCTGGTGAGACAACCATTGACGAATATCCGGATGGATTGTTAAAGAGTGGATCCAGTATTATAAAGGCAGGTGAGTAGAATGAGAGCAATCGGTATTATTTTAGCAGGTGGAAATAGCAGCAGAATGGGAGAGTTGTCCGCGAAGAGAGCGGTTGCAGCTATGCCGATCGTGGGAAGCTATCGCGCAATTGATTTCACACTTTCCAACATGACAAACTCTCATATCCAGAAGGTAGCTGTTTATACACAGTATAATTCACGTTCTTTGAACGAGCATTTGAATTCCTCCAAGTGGTGGGATTTCGGTAGAAAGCAGGGAGGACTTTACCTGTTTACACCAACGATCACAGCGACAAACAGTTATTGGTATAAGGGAACTGCAGATGCGCTGTATCAGAATATCAATTTCCTGAAATCTGCGCATGAGCCATATGTGGTTATCGCCAGTGGTGATGCAGTGTACAAGCTGGATTACAACAAAGTACTGGAGGAGCATATTGCAACAGGTGCGGATATTACAGTTGTATGTAAGGATATCCAGCCGGGCGAAGATGATATCAATCGTTTCGGCGTTGTTAAGCTTGCAGATGATAATCGTGTAATCAGCTTCGAGGAGAAGCCAATCGTGGCAGAGACTAATACAGCATCCATCGGTGTCTATGTTGTAAGACGACGTCAGTTGATTGAATTGCTGGAGGCATGTGCCGCAGAAGGCAGAAGCGATTTTGTAAACGATATTCTTGTTCGTTATAAGAACGTAAAGAAGATTTATGCATATAAACTGGATTCTTATTGGAGAAATATCGGTACAATTGATTCTTACTTCAAGACCAACATGGACTTCCTGAAGAAAGATATTCGTGATTACTTCTTCCGCCAGCATCCGGATGTATATTCAAAGGTAGAGGATTTACCACCAGCAAAATACAACGGGGATGCAGTTGTCAGCAACAGCTTGATTGCAAGCGGAAGCATTATCAATGGTACGGTAGAAGATTCCGTTCTTTTCAAAAAAGTTTATATCGGTAATAACTGTGTCATCAAGAATTCTATTATTCTGAATGATGTACATATCGGAGATAACTGTTATATCGAGAATTGTATCGTGGAGAGCCGTGATACACTTCGCGCAAATACAGTACATACCGGTGATCCAAACGAGATTAAGGTCATCGTTGAGAAGAATTTTAGATACGCATTATAATTTCACAAAAAGAGTTGCGTAAAAGGGGGACTAATATGCAAATCACAGATGTAAGGGTACGTAAGGTTACAAAAGAAGGTAAGATGCGCGCAGTTGTTTCGATTACGATTGATGATGTATTTGTAGTGCATGACATCAAGGTAATTGAAGGAGAGAAGGGACTGTTTATTGCGATGCCGAGTCGAAAGGCGTCGGATGGTGAATATCGGGATATCGCACATCCGATTAATTCTGAGACTAGAGACCGAATCCAGAGTCTCATTCTTGAGAAGTATCAGGAAGTAGCGTCTGAGTCTGAGGATGAAGAGTAAAATAGCAAAGGGCTGTTGCGTCTGCGACAGCCCATTTTTTCAAAATAAGTAAGGAGACGTAAGAGGGCATGGAAGAAGAATATAGCGTAAGTGTGACACAATTGATTCAAAAGATGAATCTGATCAATCATACGCCTGAAATTGATACTGATCATATATTGATTAAAGATCCAAACATGAACCGTCCGGCAGTTCAGCTGGCGGGATTTTTTGAACATTTTGATTCAGCACGTATTCAAATATGTGGAAATGTCGAGTTTGCGTATATTTCAAATATGCATACGGAGGAAGAGAATATTCAGATATTTGAAAAGCTATTTGCATTCAAGATTCCGTGTCTGATCTTCTGCCGGAATATCAAGCCATATGATTATATTATCGAGACCGGTAAGCGGTGCGGAATCCCAATTTTGACAGATACTTCGGAGACAACATCTGACTTTGTGCATGAGGTTGTAAAGTGGCTGCATGTGGAGCTTGCACCACGTATTTCCATTCATGCGGTTTTGCTGGATGTATATGGTGAGGGTGTTATGATCACAGGAGACAGCGGTCTTGGTAAGAGTGAGGCAGCGCTGGAGATGATCCGGCGCGGACATCGTCTTGTATCGGATGATGTCGTAGAAATCAAGAAGGTTTCGGATGAGACACTGATTGGTACGGCTCCGGATATTACGCGGCATTTTATCGAACTTCGAGGAATCGGAATTATCGATGTCAAGAGTATGTTCGGTGTAGAGTGTGTCAAGCATACGCAGAGCATTGATCTGATTGTGAATCTGGAAGAGTGGGATAAGGATGCAAATTATGATCGCCTGGGATTGGAGGACCAGTACACAGAGATTCTAGGAAATAAAATCGTCAGTCATTCCATTCCGATCCGACCAGGACGAAATATTGCGGTTATTGTAGAGGCAGCAGCTGTCAACCACAGACAGAAGAAGATGGGATATAATGCTGCACAGGAATTGTATAACCGTGTAACACAGAATATAGCGAAGAATTCACATAATATCTAAGAGAAATAAGGAGGATATAGAGGAACATGGCAAAGTATGTATTTGGTGTAGATATTGGAGGAACAACAGTTAAGATTGGTCTTTTCACAGCAGAAGGAACGATGGTTGATAAGTGGGAGATCACAACACGCACTGACGAAGGCGGAAAGTATATCTTGGGCGATATCGCGGCATCCATTGAGGATAAGCTTGCAGATAAGCAGATTGAAAAGAGCGAAATAAAGGGTATCGGAATGGGCGTTCCGGGACCAGTCAAGGCAGATGGAACTGTTCTTCGCTGTGTAAACCTTGGATGGGGAATCTTTAATGCAGCCGATGAATTATCCAAGATCATCGGACTTCCTGTCAAGGTTGGTAATGATGCAAACATGGCAGCGCTCGGCGAGATGTGGCAGGGTGGAGGAAAAGGCTTCAGCAACATCGTAATGGTAACACTTGGAACTGGTGTTGGCGGCGGTATTATCTTAGACGGAAAGATGCTTTCCGGTGTGAATGGTGCTGGCGGCGAGATCGGACATATCCAGGTGAATGATGATGAGACAGAGGTTTGCGGCTGCGGCAGAAAGGGTTGTCTGGAGCAGTATACTTCTGCAACAGGTATCGTAAGAATGGCAAATACACTGCTTAACACAACGGATCGTCCATCTGCACTTCGGAATGTGCAGTATGTATCTGCAAAGGAAGTATTTGATGCAGCAAAGCAGGGTGATGAGCTTGCAGCAGAGATTGTAGACAGACATGGTAAATGCCTTGGTAAAGCATTGGCGCAGATTGCATGTGTTGTTGATCCGGAAGTATTTGTTATCGGCGGTGGTGTGTCTAAGGCTGGATCTATCATCACAGATACAACAGAGAAGTATTTCAAGGAATATGCATTCCATGCATGCAAGAACACAAAGTTTACACTTGCAACGCTTGGAAATGATGCAGGTATGTATGGTGGAGCCTGTGCAATTATGAATGATTAGTGTAACCTAATCGTGAAAATGACGAAGGGAAGCGGTTTTCCTTAGGATTTTTCTATATATTTTCACATTGAATAAATTTTGCCCATAAGTTATGATAAATCAGAGCTTATGGGCTTTTTTATGTTTTTTTGCGAGGACAGTATGAGTTTGAAGATAGAAGAAATTAAAATATTGGAGCAGGAGCCGATGTGCAAACACACGACTTTTCGCGTTGGTGGGGCAGCAAAGTATTTTGCTATGCCGAAAAATACGGAAGAGATACAGATGCTGATCGCGTATTGTAGGGAACAGGCGCTGCCCTATTGCGTGCTTGGAAATGGAAGCAATGTCTTGTTTACAGATGCCGGATATGATGGCATGATTATCCAGATTGGAAGCGCCATGAGTGAAATCCAGATAGATGGAACAGAAGTATATGCGCAGGCGGGAGCGATTCTGGCACGTGTGGCGAATCTGGCATATGAGGCAGGTCTTACAGGCATGGAATTTGCTGCAGGCATACCAGGAAGTATCGGTGGTGCAATCGTGATGAATGCCGGTGCCTATGGTGGTGAGATGAAGGACATCGTATCGTATGTGGAGATATTGTCTACGGATGGTACGATACGTAAATATATGGTTGACGAGATGGAGTTTGCCTATCGGCACAGCATTATCGATGCAGATAAGATTGTAGTTGGAGTCGGATTGTCATTGGAAATTGGAGATAAGATAGCAATCCTTGACCGGATGAATGAACTGGCAGAGGCAAGACGAAGCAAACAGCCACTGGAATATCCGAGTGCAGGCTCGACGTTCAAACGCCCGGAAGGGTATTTTGCAGCGAAGCTGATTGATGACAGTGGACTGCGTGGATTTCGTGTTGGCGGGGCGATGGTATCGGAGAAACATTGTGGTTTTGTTGTAAATGCCGGACAGGCGAGTAGTGCAGATGTGCTGGCAGTGATGCAGCATGTGCAGGAAGTTGTGAATGAGAAGTACGGTGTGATGTTAGAACCGGAGGTAAGAATTATCCCATGAGATTTGTAATAGTAACAGGAATGAGCGGAGCGGGAAAATCAACGGTGTTGAAGATGTTAGAGGATATGGGATTCTTCTGTGTCGATAATCTTCCGGTCATGTTAATTGAAAAATTTGCAGAGATCGCGCATGATGATAAGCTGGAGGTTGATAATGTCGCAATCGGTGTGGATATCCGAAGCGGGCAGGCACTTGGCGAGATGTCAGTATGTCTGGAAACCTTGAAGAAACGGAACTTTACGTATGAAATTCTCTTCCTCGATGCAAATGAACCGGTGCTTGTAAAAAGATATAAAGAGACACGAAGAGCACACCCGCTGTCAAAGCATGGAAGAATCAACGAAGGCATTGTCAAGGAACGCGAGAAGATTGAGTTTTTGCGCCAGCGTGCAGATTATATTATTGATACAAGTAATCTGCTTACAAGAGAGTTAAAGCAAGAGATTGAGAAGATATTTGTGGAGGGCAAACAGTACAACAATATTATCGTGACTGTGATGTCCTTTGGGTTTAAGTATGGGATTCCAAGAGATTCTGATCTTGTATTCGATGTGCGATTCCTGCCGAATCCGTATTATGTTCCGGAGCTCCGGCCACAGACGGGAAATGATAAACCCGTTTCTGATATGGTGAAAAATTGTAAGGAATATACTGCATTTATGGATAAACTTACAGATATGCTGGAATTCCTAATTCCGAATTATCTGAAAGAGGGTAAGAATCAGTTAGTCATTTCCGTGGGATGCACCGGAGGAAAGCATCGGTCAGTGACAGTGGCAAATGCATTGTACGAGACATTACAGAAGCTTCCATATACGGTACGCCTGTATCATAGAGATATCGGCAAAGACCGTATCGTGAAAGGGGAATAGATATGTCGTTTTCATCGAAGGTGAAAGCGGAACTGCTTTCCCATATCAGTACAGGCAGGCATTGCCGGATGGCAGAGCTTGCTGCCATGATTGTAATGTCCGGTGAATACCGGGATGGTGTCTGGACGATGCGTGGGGAAAACACTATTTTGCAGGAGAAAATCACGAAGCTTACGACGCTTTTGGGTGTAGATATCAATACGCCAGATGGCAGACAGATGCTGAAGCTTATAGATCATGGCGATTATTTGTCCGTGAATCCGATTCTGGTTGAGCGGAGTTGTTGTAAGCAGGCATTCATCCGCGGAGCATTTCTGGCAACTGGATCTCTGACTGATCCGGAGAAGGGATATCATTTTGAAATCGTCTGCGACCATGCGGAGCAAGCAGTTATGCTGACCAGATTGATTCGTGATTTTTCGATTGAGCCGAAGCAGATCCAGCGCAAGAAATATTATGTAGTTTACATCAAGGATGGATCGATGATTGTCGATCTGCTAAATGTCATGGGAGCACATGTGTCCCTGATGGATATGGAAAATATACGTATCTTAAAGGATATGCGTAATTCCGTTAACCGACGTGTGAATTGTGAGACGGCGAACTTAAATAAGGTCGTAAGTGCTGCTGTCAAGCAGATGGAAGACATCACGTATATTGAACAGACAAAAGGATTAAAATACCTTCCAGAGCATTTGCGGGAGATCGCAAGTCTGCGTATGGAAGAGCCGGATACGAGTCTGGTGGAGCTTGGTAAGAAATTAAATCCGCCGATTGGAAAGTCCGGAGTCAATCATAGATTGAAAAAAATAAGTGATATAGCCAATGAGCTAAGGAGGAACCAAAATGATCAGTAAGACAGTTGTTGTGAATTTACCAGCAGATGCAGAGGCAAGACCGGTGGCTGTGCTTGTGCAGATTGCAAGTAAGTATGAGAGTAAAATTACGATTAATTCTCAGAATCGAAAAATCAATGCGAAAAGCATTATGGGAATGATGAGCCTCGGATTTGGAAATGGGGATACGCTTGAAATAGAGGCAGCTGGACCGGATGAGGAGACTGCTGTCGAGGAGATGAAAAATTATATTGAATCTGTCAAGTAGTCTTTATTGCATAAGGATTTTAACTATGGTATTATATAGGTAATTATGCAGGGGAAAGACCACAAAGGAGGATATCAGATGGGAAAGCTTAGCAGTTTTTTTAGCAAGATTCCGTTTTTGTCTGGTCTTGGCGGTAAGAAAAAATCGGCCAAGAGCAACGTGGAACTTCAATATGATAAGGCAATCAACCTGATGGAAAACGGAAATGCCGAGGACGCCGTAGAGATATTCGAAAAGATCGTTGATATCGCGATTATGGATCCGAATTATAAGAATTTCGGTACGGATGCCTTGAAAATATTAGGGGAGTTGTATGAAACAGGAAAGTATAGTAACTGTATTGTTGATGTGGATTTAAATAAGGCAACACAGTACTATGAGAAATATACGAATCTGAGTAAAGATGGTGAGATGATTTATAAGCTGGCGCAGATGCTGCTGGATATCCAGAATTTTTCAAAGGCTATTACATTCTTTGAGAAGGCAACGGAATGTGGCATTAAGGCGGCGTATATGAATCTCGGTAGTATCTATGAGAACGGTCTGAATCGTGTTGACCAGTATGGAAATAAGAGTGATTTTGTCGTACCGGTGGATTACGAGAAAGCGATGTCCTGGTACAAGAAACTTGCGGATATGGGTGATACGAAGGCAAAATCGGCTTATGAACGTGTCGAGTACGCAAGCCAGCATACAGATAGTATTGAGTTTGAAGAGAAGGATAAGCTCTATACAGAGATCGCGGAAGCGAGACGTGCAAAGGGCAAGGAACCGAAATACAAGGCGATTGATCCGGCGCGTCTGCAGTATCAGTATACATATGTACATAATCAGGTTGATGGATATATCCACAAGCTTCCGAAGGACTGGGTGAAGACGATTAACAGTGATACCGATGAGGAGTATTATGCACCAAGTCTTACATACAAGGACTTTGCGATGTATGTAAGCTATGACAGTATTCCGAGAGATTCCAAGAAGACGCTGGAGAATTATCTTCGTTATTGTAATGATGCATTTGACGAGGAATTGCAGTTGAAGGCATATATCACAGAGTATGCAGATGGTATCTGTACGACGTTCTATCACAAGGAGATGGAGAAGGGTATTGTAACATTTGCCTTCTATCAGGGTAAGCGGCTTGCATGTATGCGTTTTGTATGTGCATCCATGGAGATTATCGAACAGTATGAGGAGATTATCTTCGAGACAGCGAACTCGTTTGCGTTCGTCGACCCGACACTTGTCAGTGACCAGAGTCTGAACCGTAAGGATAACCAGTATTACAGTGAGGCACTGTATTGTTATTATTTGGAGGACTATGAGGGCGCGATGGCGGCTGCGAAGCAGGCGTTGAAGCTGGGAAGTATCAAGGCTAGTTATCTGTTGATTGAATTGTATTACGATGAGGATTCACCGTATAAGGATCTCGAGAAGACAATTAGTTATGCAAAGCAGTTGTTTGATGCGACGAAGGATCCGGATCTGGCATTCCTGCTCGGTAACATCTATGATCAGAAGATGAAAGATTACATGAAGGCGCTCAATTGGTATGAGACAGCACATCGTCTCGGACATCGACGGGTTGCATTCTATCTGGGACGTTTTTATTACTATGGTGTGCTTCGTACGAAGCGGGATGGTATCAAGGCGTTAGAGTATTTCAAGGAAGCACAGGCAAATGGTATTCTGGAGGCGGAAGCGTATATCAAGGATATTCAGGAGCTTGGCAACGAGGATCTGCAGCGCTCTGTAGAAACATGGGAGCGTTCGGTAGAAGCCGGAAGCGGACCTGCAGCTTTGAAGGTTGCGCTGTATAAGCAGAGCCAGGTGTTCTATATTGCTAATTCCTATGAGATCGAGAAAGCATTTTTGGAAGCCCTTGGTCTGGGAAGTTATCAGGCAGCTTACGAGCTTGGTAAGATCTACCAGCAGCAGGAGGCGGACGAGAATTATCATGGAGAGATTAAGAGTATCAAGTATTTTGAGAAGGCTTACGACCATGGATATGAGGATTTTGATAAGGACAACCTCTTCAAGGTAATTGAGTATAAGGCCGGCAAGACAGACGATATGAGCAAGCAGATCGAGCTTTATATGCACAGTGCAAAGCAGGCGTATGTTCCGGCTGTGAAGAAGATTGTAGAGATGGTAGCCTATATTACACCGGGCATTGTGGATCTGTATAACGAGTTGTGCGAGATTGCGGAGACAGGCGATGACAGTGCGATTATCTCCATGAATATGCTGGAGAAGAAGTATACAGACCTTGTAATCAAGCAGCCGACGAGTGGACAGAAGGTTATCGAGAACAAGTTCTTCCGCCTGTGTGTTCCGAAGGAGAGTACGGCTGTGATTAATGATGAGGGTGGTACGATTAAGCTTGCAGATTCCGTTGTGGAGTTTGCAGTTGCGGAGATGCCGGTCAGTGCAGATCAGGAGGAGGATTATCTGAAGATCTACAAGTTGATCCTGTCAGAGTATCTGCCGGACGAGAATGCTGAGATTATCATTGCGAACTCCCGTATGATTGGTTCCGGTATGCGTGAGACAAAGAACAATGTACATTCTTACAGTATCCTGCTGATCAGCTCGAAGAACCAGTATCTGTTTAAGCTGAGTTCCAGAGATCGCCGTGAGATGATGATGTTCAAGGATAAGGTGCTTGAGATTGCGAAATCTCTGGTTGAGACCGGGGAAATCTATGTTGCGACTGAGGAAGCAAAGAAGAAGATTGGACTTTCGTTTCTGCTTCAGTCGAACGACAGTGGATTCCTTTCGATTGGAAAAGCAGAATAAGTTTACAGTTTATGAAACGCCATGCGTTTGGGATTCCCCAATCGCGTGGCGTTTTTTGTTATGGCGACGAGGAAAATGCACGCATTTATGCGGTGCATTTGACGACCGCTAATCAGAGCAAGATGCGCAGAGCGCATCTTGTCTCTGTATGAGCGAATCCCCGCGCATCCTGTTAATTTTGTATCTAGCCATGTGGTCAACTCATATATGATGTATTGAAATTAAGAAGTTCTAAGATGTTCTGATATAGGTAATAAACATGCACGCAACCGCCGCCAATTCGCCGTCCATGGCTCAGTGGCGGCTTACCTGAACATCGTGTTCAGGTATTGCTGTGTATCAAACAGAACATCAAGAACTTCTAAATTCCAAACATATTATATATGAGTTTGACCGCATGGTTAGATACATTTTATTAAATTGGTGTGCGCGGGTGTTTGCAAGCGTGAAAACCCACCCTGGAAGCTGATTGGTAAGTGACGGAGAGAAAACTGGGCGTGAGGAGTAGGATACGAGCGGAAAAAACCACGTCGTGGGCGTAGAAAGAGAAAAGTAAGCGAGAAACCCCAAACTGGAAGCTAATAGGCAGGTGGAGGAGAGAAAACTGGGCGTGTGGAGTAAGAAACGAGAGGAAAAACCCATGGCGTGGGTTTGGGGAGAGAAAAGCAAGCGAGAAAACCCAAACCGGAAACTAATAGGCAGGTGACGGAGAGAAAACTGGGCGTGAGGAGTGGAATGCGAGCGGAAAAACCCACGATGTGGTGACACCCGGGGTAGAGGAAAGCAAACGAAAAAATGACAAAGAAAGTTGTCAAAATATATTGACAAGAAAACTTGTCATATGCTATATATAGATCGTGCACAAATGACAAGAATAGTTGTCAAGTATAAAAAGAGTGAGTATAAATAACCGGGCAATGCAATTATGTAAGGGCGCGGAAGAATGGAGTGTGTGATATGGAGATTGGAACTGTTAAAGCGGATAAGAAGCTGAAAATCTATACGATCAAGGGTAAGCGTGTGGATAGAGAGGATTTCCAGCTGGGCGCCCATGTGGGCGAGGCAGTACCGATTGAGGCATCCGGTGAGAATATAAAAAAAGCTGTAGACAAGGCACTGGTAAGTAACGGAAAGGTGTGCGGCATTTATCAGGAGAAAAAACTGGTCGGAATATATGTGTTTGAGAGGATTGAGGATTATTTTATAGAAGCCGGAGAGACAGAAGCTATGGCGGGTGAACGGCGGATGGAGAGTCAGGAAGCTGTCAGGAAATTGAAAGAGATTTTTGAAGATAGCAAAGCTGCGATGAAGCTTATTTTATGGTATCTGCCGGATGCGTTGTCCGACCAGAAAAATAAGATTGAGGATATGATCCGCAACTACATGAAAGGCTGTATGAGCGACGGATTCTGGGCTGGAATCGAGTGGGGAGATGAACTTGTTTACAAGAAGAATATGGATCCAAAGGAGAAAAAGAATGTTGCATTCGGATATCTTCTTGGGGCTGTTGTCGGGTTCGCTGTTGGCTGGATGGCAATGGATAATATTGCTTTTGGAATCTGCTATGCAGTGATATTTTCAAATCTGTACGGAAACATGATTTTTGGAGGAGTGAAAAATAAAAAGGTGTGGGAAAACTTTGTGTTTGTGAATCCGAAATATCATGGTGGAGAGGAGAATCACGATGCCACTGAATAATCATTTGAAGGAATACCGGTCGAAGCTCGGAGTCAATCAGCAGGAGATGGGTGCTTTGGTGCAGACATCGCGCCAGACAATCAGTCAGATTGAACGTGGCGATTATTCGCCGTCGGTCACATTAGCGTTGAAGCTTGCAAAAGCATGCGGCGTGACTGTGGAAGATATCTTTGAATATACGGAGGGTGCGGAAGATGAGTAAAGATAAGAAAACGAAGGAAAAATCAACAAAAAAGGCATTAATCATTTTGATTTCCGCGTTGGCAATTTGTTTTCTGGCGGGATATATTGTAGGTAAAATCATGGGAAAGGTAGAAAAGACGCAGAGTTTCGACGCGGTTGTTACAGCAATCCGAGCATTTGCGTTTGATGCGATTCCGATACTTTTCGCGGTTGTATCGTTTCTTGGATGCTTGCTTCCGGTAATCGCGTATACAAGATGTAGCGCATTATATAAACAGTTACAGAAAGATCGTGAAAATGATGATCTGTGGGATACGTTGGAGGATAAGTTGAATGTACCGATGATCATGTCAAACATTTTTTCGATTATAGAGCTTTGTCTGTTTTTCTGCTTCTTATATGATGTAGAAAAAGGATATGGAAAAGTGAGCGGATATCAGTCCGCGATGTGGGTGATTGCTGTTGCGTTGTTCGTGATAACGATGGCAATTGAGATTCTGATTCCGAAACTTACTGTTGATATTGAGAAAAAGTTAAATCCGGAAAAACGTGGAAATGCATTAGACTTCCAGTTTCATAAGGTGTGGATGAGTTCTTGTGATGAAGCAGAACGGTTGATTGTGTACCGTGCAGGGTATCAGGCATTTTTGAGCACACATGTAGTATGCCTGATCTTGTGTATTGTCACATTTATCTTTACATTTTTGTTTAAGACAGATATTATGGGATTTGTATATGTATGTATGATTCTGCTTGTGAACAATGTAAGTTACATGATGCGTGCAGCGAAGCTGGAGCGACGCGGGTAGGCAAGCTGGTTATTGCTGAACTAGGAGCGGCTACGCTGGAATTGGAGAAGACATGTGCTTACGAAGGAAATAATGGAAGCAGAGTAAAGATTGAAAAATGGAGGAAACGAATATGGGAATGAATTCAATTGATGCAGAAGATGATCAGTTTGCATATCGGTATGATACGCAGTTGCTGATCGACCGGAGAGATAGGGATTTGGACGAGGATGAGATCGCAGATTATATCACGGATCATATCGAGGGAAACAGCTTGATCGCGGCTGGAGACGAGGATCTGGTGAAGATTCATTTTCATACGAATGAGCCTTGGAAGGTGCTGGAGTATTGCAGCACAGTTGGCGAGATCTACGATATTGTTGTTGAGGATATGATCCGTCAGTCAGCAGGACTGCAGGGGTAGATGCCGATAGGAGAAAACAATGACAGGAAAACTGAAGATATGTAATTTCGGTAAAAACATGTTGCAGATATTTTATGTGACAACGTTGCTTGCAGCCATCTATCTGATTCTTGGCTTTTGCGGATTCTATGAGCGATGGTTTGCGAATGGTCCGGCAGGAATTACGGTAGAGAAAAAATACTGGCTGATCCGTCTGTGTATTATCTTCCTGGTTGAGATTACGATATTCTGGATTGGAATGATCAGCGTGTATCTGACATCACAGCAGCTGGGAATCCGCTGGCGTGTGTTGGGGCTTATATGTGGCTGGATTCCGATTGCGCATCTTGTGATGCTGCATATCATTATTCGGACGGTAAGACGGGAAGTAAAGTTCGAGAAGCTGCGTGCGAAGCGAAATGCTGCGCGGGCAGATAAGCAGATATGTAAAACAAAATATCCGATACTTATGGTGCATGGCGTGTTCTTCCGGGATTTTGAACACTTAAATTACTGGGGCAGAATACCGGCGGAGCTTACGGAAAATGGTGCGAAGATCTATTACGGAAACCATAACAGTGCCGCGGCTGTGCGGGATAGTGCAAAGGAATTAGAGGCACGTATCAGGCAGATTGTCGAGGAAACCGGCTGTGAGAAGGTAAATGTGATCGCGCATTCCAAAGGTGGACTTGACACGAGGGCGGCGATTGCACTTACTTCCGCAGGAGATTATATTGCGTCACTTACGACAATCAACACGCCACACAGAGGCTGTGAATTTGCCGATTATTTATTAGACAATATTCCGGAGGCACAGCAAAAGGCGATTGAAAAAGCATACAACGTAGGGGCGGAAAAGCTTGGAGATACGAATCCGGATTTCATGGCGGCTGTGCATGATCTCACTTCGACAAACTGTGCGGAATTTAATGAAGAGGCAAAGGATGCACCGGGGATTTATTACCAGTCTTTTGGCTCGAAATTGAATCGTCCATCATCCGGACGATTCCCGCTCAATCTGTCGTATCTGCTTGTTAAGCGGTTTGACGGACCGAATGATGGCCTGGTTGGAGAGAAGTCTTTTGCCTGGGGAGAAGACTACCAGTTCCTGACTGTAAAGGGCAAGCGGGGAATTTCACACGGCGATGTGATCGACTTGAACCGTGAGGATATTCCGGGATTTGATGTGCGCGAATTTTACGTGCAGCTTGTATCAAAGCTTAAAGAACGAGGGTTGTAGAAACGGGAGAAAACGTCTGATTTTAACTTTGACTCCGTTGGGTACGAAGTTAGTTAAGAAAAAAGAATGTGGAATATCAAAAACAAAGGGGAACGAGAAATCGTTCCCCTTTACTATGTTACCGATTAGCTTCCGGTACGATAATTTCTTACCGCTCTGCAATCGGTGTATATGCGCGGTTTTCCGCAATCGACTTGTAAGCCGGGCGGATGATCTTGTTGGCATTGATCAGCTCTTCGATACGGTGGGCGCTCCAGCCGGCGATACGGGCAACGGCAAACATTGGCGTGAAGAGTTCTTCCGGCAGATCAAGCATGGTGTACACGAACCCGCTGTAGAAATCAACATTCGGGCTGACACCTTTATAGATCTTGCGTTTGTCTGCGATGACTTCCTTCGCAATCTCGGCGACATCCATATAAAGTTTGTATTCTTTTTCCTTGTGCTTTTCCTCAGAAAGTTTTCCGACGAAAGTCTGGAATACATTCGCACGTGGATCGGAGATGGAATATACGGCATGTCCCATTCCGTAGATCAGTCCGGAACGGTCGAAAGCTTTCTTGTCCAGAATATCACACAGATACTGACGGATTTCATCTTTATCATCCCAGTCGCGGACGTGCTCTTTCAGATCGTCAAACATACGCTTTACCTTGACATTGGCGCCGCCATGCTTTGGACCCTTCAAAGAGCAGAGGGAAGCGGCGACCGAAGAATAGGTATCTGTTCCGGAAGAGGTAACAACGTGTGTTGTAAATGTGGAGTTGTTACCACCGCCATGCTCAGCATGGAGCACGAGCGCTAAGTCGAGAACCTTTGCCTCGGTATCGGTATAAGATTTATCCTGACGCAGGAGACGCAGAATATTCTCGGCAGTGGAAAGTTCCGGCTTTGGCTGGTGGATATAAAGCCCCTTCCCGAGCTCGTAGTGGCGGTATGCCTGATACGAGTACACAGCAAGCGCCGGGAAATTCGCAATCAGCTCAATGCTCTGACGAAGGACGTTCGGGACGCTGACATCCATGGCGTTTGTGTCGTAAGAACTGAGTGTGAGGATATTTTTCGCAAGAGCATTCATGATATCGGGTGTCGGTGTTTTTAATATAATGTCTCTTGCAAAATAATGAGGCAGCTTTCGGTACGAACCGAGCAACGTGTTGAAATCTGTAAGCTCTTTTTGGTTCGGCAGCTCACCGAACAGCAGAAGATAGACAGTTTCTTCAAAACCGAAACGCTTCTCGGAAGTAAAGCCCCTGACCAGATCATAAATGTTAATTCCGCGGTAGTAGAGCTGGCCGTCGATTGGTATTGTGACACCGTTTACCTCCTCGGAGGAGATGATGGTGGAGATTTCCGTAAGGCCTGTCAGGACTCCTTTGCCGTCTAAATCACGCAGCCCGCGCTTTACCTGATATTTTGTATACAATTCGGGATCAATCACATCGTGGCTTTCGCATAATTTTGCCAAACGCTCAAACTCCGGTGTGACTGCTGAAAATTCCTGTTGATTCATATATTCACTTCCTTATCTGATATTTGTTAATGATGCATTGCAGACGCTGAAACCAGCAAATGTAACAATGCAATAAGTACATACTGATAGACAATGACACAGTCTGATAATTACACATATATGATATATGCGAATTTTATGCTATATGTTTATTGCGATTTTGCGATAACTTATATACTAGCATACTATAATTTCAATATTTTGGCAAACCATTTCCCATGAACAAATTGTGAAATTTATACAAAAAATGTAAATTGAATATAAAACATACGAAAAAAACAGCATAATTTGATGCATACAGAATGGTAAAATAGGGGATTTGATAGATTTTTAATGAAAAATTTTAGAAATTCCGGAAAAGTTATTGAAAATTTTTATTAGGTATATTAGAATAACAAAGATACTGAATGTATTTAATTTCGAATGTATATGTTATTTTAGGAGGATAATTATGGAAGCAAGTGATTTCAGAAATGGTGTGACTTTTGTATGTGATGGTCAGCCTTGTCAGGTAATAGAGTTTCAGCATGTAAAGCCAGGTAAGGGTGCTGCATTCGTTCGTACAAAGTATAAGAATATTATCACAGGTGCAATCAGAGAGACAAGTTTCAACCCTACAGCAAAGTTCGATTCTGCATATATCGAGCGTAAGGATATGGACTACTCTTACAGAGATGGTAATCTGTATTACTTCATGGATCAGGAGACATTCGAGATGATTCCTGTTGATGAGAGCGTAGTTGGTGACGCTATGAAGTTTGTTAAGGAAGGCATGACATGCAAGATTTCTATCTACGAAGGAAATGTATTCGCAGTAGAAGGTCCTGATTTTGTAGAGCTTGAGATTACAGAATGTGAGCCGGGTGTAGCAGGAAATACAGCTACAAACGCTACAAAGCCTTGTACAGTTGAGACAGGTGCTACATTGAATGTTCCTCTGTTCATCAATCAGGGAGAGGTTATCAAGATTGATACACGTACAGGAAAGTATCTTTCAAGAGCAAAGTAATTTGAAAATTACAAATTAAATCAGAATGATCAAAGGCACGTTCCGTTTCGGAGCGTGCCTTTTTGTGTAATATGTCGTCATGCAGAAATTGTGCGATCTGCGATCCGGATAAACCCCAAATTTCCAATCATATATTTCCGCATCCCGCATATATATATGGTAGGGGTGAATGCTGTGAAAAACGAAATCTTAAAATTACTCCCCCCTTGTATTCGGTACATAATTAATCAGATTGACATAGATTATAACTCCCTGATAGAGCTTCGGTTCCGGATCTGCGAGCCGTTGATATTGGTTTTTATGCAGGGAGAATATTTTGTGCAGAATTGTGGGGGACTGACACTCGATCGAAAAAAAGCATATCGTGTAACTGCGGATGATATCCGGGGGATTATCGATGCAGTGACCGATTACTCATTGTATGCATATGAGGATGAAGTGAGACAAGGGTTTGTGACAGTGTGTGGCGGGCATCGCGTCGGCGTTGCCGGTCAGGTTGTATTGGAGCATGGGAGAGTAAGAAACGTGAAACATATATCGTTTATTAATATTCGGGTATCCCATCAGATTAAGGGCTGTGCGGCCTGCCTGCTTCCGTATGTGATTAAGGACGGCAGGCTTCTGCATACGCTGATCATATCGCCTCCGGGGTGCGGGAAGACAACAATCCTGCGGGATCTGGTGCGGCTGATATCGGATGGGAACAGTTATTGTAGAGGGATGAATGTCGGCGTGGTGGACGAACGCTCAGAGCTTGCCGCCTGCTACATGGGAATTCCGCAAAATGATGTTGGGCTTCGCACGGATATCTTAGATGGATGTCCAAAGGCGGAAGGGATGTTGATGCTGCTTCGGTCAATGAGTCCGAAGGTGATTGCGGTGGATGAGATCGGAAGCCGGGAGGATATCGATGCAATCTCGTATGTCATCAATTGTGGCTGTGGGATTCTGGCGACAATCCATGGGGATTCCATCGACGATATCCGCACGCGTCCGGTGCTTCGGAAGCTGGTAGAGGAGAAGGTGTTCGAACGCTACATCGTACTTGGACGGAGCGCAGGGATCGGAACGGTTGAATCGATCTTTGACGAGAGGGGTAATGAGTTATACATTGGTTCACTGTCGGTTGCAAATTGATCGGAATCATCTGTGTGCTTGGTGGCTGCGTGGCTATGGGGATTCTTCGCGCGATGGCAATCCGCCGTCGCGTGAAAGAAATGCAGGAATATTCCCGCGTGCTTTCCGTTGCCACAGCGGAGCTTCGATACCGGAGAGATATTCTGGCACAGGTATTTGCCCGTGTTGCAAAAAAATGCCGTCCGCCATATGCCGCGTGGCTGTCAGAACTTTCACAGGCACTCAAGGAGGTGCAGCAGGAACAGGCATATTCTTATACGGAAGTGGCTGCCGATTTTGATCAGATCTGGAGAAAGCATGCAGACAGACTGTACGAAAGTTCCGGTCTAAAACAAGAAGATATGGAATATATATATAACCTGGGACAGACTATCGGATATCTGGATGTACAGGCACAGGAGGAAGGACTGGCGTTGCTGCAGGCAGATCTGGGACGACATATCCGAGAGCTTGAGACAGAGTCGAAGGACCGCATACGGGTATCGCTTGCGGTTGGGAGTGTCGCAGGTGTGTTGCTGATTATAATCTTGATTTAACAGATGCAGGGGAATGAAAATGACGATTCAGTTGATCTTCAAAATTGCAGCCGTCGGAATTGTCGTGGCACTCATCAATCAGGTATTAAAGCATTCGGGCAGGGACGATCAGGCGTATCTTGTGAGCCTTGCAGGTCTGATTATCGTATTGACATGGATTATTCCTTATGTCAATCAGTTGTTTCAGGATATCAACACATTGTTTGGATTTTAAGGAGGCGGAATATGAATCTGGGAGTGACGATGGTATTTACAATCGTGGCAGTGATCCTGGCATTATCCTTAAAATCCAGGAATCCGGAGTACAGTACATTTATCAGTGTGGCGGTGTGCATTGTGTTGTTGTTTGTCTGCGTGTCGCGGATGCGTGTCATGCTTTCCGGAATCCGCACATTGACGGACAAGATCCGGATGGACAGCACGTATCTGGTGATCCTGGTCAAGCTGATTGGGATTGCCTATATCTGTGAGTTTGCAGCGAGTATCAGCAAGGATGCCGGATACAGTGCGGTTGCATCCCAGATTGAACTGCTTGGAAAGCTTACGATGCTGGTTGTGTCGCTTCCGGTTTTTATGCAGGTTGTGCAGACGGTATTGTCGTTGATCGATTGATGGAGGAACCCGCCAAATGAGTCTGCGGTCTACACATACAACTACATATTTCACTTGCAGATGGCTGGTAGTTGTACTGGCCATTTTTCTTTTTACACATGTCTGTATATTGGCTGCTAAGGCGCAGGAACTATCAGAAGCCATGCAGGAGCTGGATGGACAGGCAGCCATGACAGAAGCTGCGCAGGAGGCGGAGAGACAGGCAGGTGCGACAGAAGCTACGCAGGAGCCGGGCGGACAGGCAGTCACGATAGAAACAACACAGGAACCAGACGATTTGCAGACAATAACAGAATCCGGTCTACAGACGAATCCGATTTATGAATCCATTTTTGAAGAACTAAATCTGGATGAAGTGGAACGTGCGTTGCAGCAGCAGGGGATTCAGACGCCCATGCCAATTACCGAGATGGTAAAAAAACAGGTGGAGGGTGACAACAAATCTGTGTTTTCTGCATTGCTTGCGACGATCAGCAGCGTATTTTTTGGTGAGCTGTCACAGAACAAAGGACTTCTCCTGGAGCTGGTAGGTATCGTCCTGATTGGAAGCATCTTCGTGAATCTGTCGAATTCTTTTGCGGGGGGATTTATCAGTGAAAATGGATTCTATATTACTTATATGCTGATGACATCGTTGCTGCTTACTTCCTTTTCCATGGCATATTCGATCACACTTGCCGCACTTGATAAGGTATTGGTTGCGGTAAGACTGTTAGTGCCGGCGTTTCTGCTGGTGCTACAGTTTATCGGACATGCCACGGCGGCTGGTGGCACATACAATCTGGTTCTGATCGGAATCTGGCTGATACAGGCGGTGATTATCCGGCTGGTGCTGCCCTTGATTGAATTTTATGTGATTGTGGCACTTGTGAACAACCTGCAAAGGGAGGACAGCTTTTCAAAGCTGTGTGAGCTTGTGCAGAGCCTGATCAAATGGATCCTGCGGACGATCATCGTAGTCGTGATCGGGCTGAACGTGATCAAAGGATTGCTGGCGCCGCAGATGGATATTCTTGGGAAAACAGCGGTGAACCGTGCATTGACGGCGATTCCGGGAAGCGTGGTATCGGTGCTTGCAGGTACCTATCTTGCCTGTGGCATGATCATAAAAAACAGTATTGGCATCGCAGGAATCCTGATTCTGTCCGGCATCTGCCTGATCCCGGTCATCAAGCTTTTTCTTCTGATGTTCACGGTGCGGATCACAACGGCACTGATCCAGCCGATGGGCGATAAACGATATGTGGATGGTACGACGGCACTTGCAAATGGAATTGGTATGCTGATGCAGGCACTTGCAAGTGCACTCGTTTTATTTATCATAACCCTTGCGATCATGTCGGGGGCAACAAACGGAACAGGAGGATAGCTATGTTGTTTGGCTGGATGAAAAGTCTGATTTTTTATCTGTTACTTGCGACGATTGTGACGCACATGGCGCCGTCCAATCAATATAAGCAATACATCCGGTATTTCATCGGACTGGTCGTGATCGTTTTACTTGCAAGTCCACTCAAATTTCTGTTTGATTTTGGCAGTGGGGAGTTGCAGGAGCTTTTGTATGAGATAGAGCATGTGGAAGGACAGGAGTCCGTCGCAGGTGTGGGGGGAAGCATCACAGACTATTATGGTATGGGTGTCCGGGAAGGCCTGAAAAAAGAGCTTGGCAGTTATCCGGTTGAGGATGTTGCAATCATAACGGATACAGACGGGACCTTGTTACAATGTACGATTTATGTGAATGGGGCAAGTGCGACGGTGGAGATGGAAAAAGAAATAAAAAAATACATTTCGGATGTCTATAATCTGGAGGATGCTCGTATATATGTAGTAAGACGGTGAGAATATGGAGTGGAAATTTAAGAAAAATGAAAAATGGAACAAGGTAATTCTGATTGTATTATGCGGGATTTTGCTGCTTGTGATCGTGATGCCACAGAAAACAGTACAGACCACGGTGGGGCAGACTGTTTCATCGTCTGATACAACCGCTTCGTATGAGGAGCGTCTGCGGGCACTGCTTGCGGATACTTACGGTGCGGACATGGTTGATGTTTTGATCTATGCGGGGGATCGCACACAGACGTATTATGGCTCTGCAGGCACTGAGACGATCACAGGTGTGCTGATCACGATAAAAAAGGAAGCAGTTACAGGTACCACAATTGCAGATATTACCTTGGCGGTATGCGCGCTCTTTGATCTGCCGGCACATAAGGTGGCGGTTTTGGTAAAAAATTAGGGAGGTTTTTATGAAGAAAAAAACCATGAAACGAAACCAGATTATTATCGGAGCACTCACAGTGCTGCTTGGTGTGGCAGGCTACATAAATTTTTCCGGTAATAAACTGGATTTAGCACCGGGCGAACTGGAACCGACAGAATCCGCCTTTGCAGAGGAACAGACAGTCACGGATGCAAAACCGGCGGAGATCGTATCCGGAGAGCTGACTGTATCAGAACTTCCGGAGGATGAGTATATTGAGCTGAATTCGGAGGAAGAAAAGATCGGGGAAGCGGTGCTGACCTCGGCAAATGCGGCAAATAACTTTGTGTCGATCAAATTAAACCGGGAACAGAGCCGAAGCCAGAACAAGGAGACACTGCTGGAGATCATCAACGGGGATGGCATGGATGCACAGGCGGTGCAGGAAGCAACCGATGCGTATGTAAAACTGACAGAGGATGCAGAAAAAGAACAGGAGGCGGAATCAATTCTGGCTGCGAAAGGTTTTGGAGAAGCAATCGTGTCGATTGGGGATTCCGGTGTAGATGTCATCTTGAACTGTACGGATCTGCCGGATGAAAAACGTGCACAGGTTGAGGATGTTGTGACGAGAAAAACCGGATGTACGGTGGACGCCATTGTTATTACTCTGGCACAGTAGTAAAAATGTAGAAATCAGCAGAAAGCCTTGCACAGATGCAAGGCTTTTTAGTTGCATAATATACATAAATTGGGTATAATATTTTACATATGCAATGAAATAAAACAAAGAGGAAGCAGACAAGGAGGCAATTATGAGCGATATGATAAATGAAGAAGAAAAAATCGGAAAGATCAGCATTGCGGATGGTGTGGTGGCATCCATCGCAGGAATCGCTGCAATCGAGGTGGAAGGCGTTTCCAAACTGACTGGAAATATCTCAAAGGAGCTTGTTGCAAAGCTTGGAAAGAAGAACCTTGCAAATGGCGTAAAGGTAGAGATCACAGATGGAAATGTAGTTGTAGACGTTTCGCTGGAAGTGGAATATGGTACAAGCATCAAGAAGGTTTCAGAGGGTGTACAGGAGAAGGTAAAGCAGGCTATCGAGAATATGACAGGACTGCATGTCCGCGTTGTTAATGTAGTGGTATCCGGTATTAAGATGAATAAAGAATAAGGCGGTTAATTATGACAAGACGAAGCATACGAGAAAATATTTTTCTGATCGTGTTTAAAGCAGAATTCAACAATCAGGAAGAAATGGAAGAACAGATCCGTTACTCAATCAGCAGGATTGAAGAACCGGAGGAGGATCCGGAGGATGTTGCGATAACGGAAATGGGAAAGGTAAAAGAGGATGACCTTGCCTATATTGCAGATAAGGCGCATAAGATACTTTCCATGCTTCCGGCACTGGACGCGAAAATCAGTGAAATTTCTGATGGCTGGCAGATTGGAAGACTTGGAAAGCCGGAGCTTGCTATCTTGCGTCTGGCTCTTTATGAGATGCTTTATGACGAGGAAGTACCATTCCGCGTAGCAATCAATGAGGCGGTGGAACTGGCAAAGAAATATTGTAATCCGGATGCAAGCGGATTTATCAATGCGGTACTGGCAAAGGTTGAGGAACCATGAGAGTAGAAAATGGAAAGAAAATTCTTTCTGTCTGTGAAGTAAATACTTATATAGGCAATATTATTAAACAGGATTACCTGTTAAAGAATATCTGTCTGGAAGGTGAGGTATCAAGTTTTAGCAAGGGACCGACGGGGCATTTGTATATCACACTCAAAGACTGTACGACACCGGAAGGACAGAATGAGACAGCATCTTATAAAGGAATTATCAAGGTGAATGTGTGGAGAAGCGTTGTGGAGAAACTGAAGCTTCCAGCCATTAATCAGGGTGATATTCTGATCGTAAGGGGAAGCTGTTCTATTTACGATGTCAAGAGTGAATATAGTGTCAATGCGGTCTCAGTGCAAAAGAGAGAAGAACGCGGCTGGCATGGCGATGCATATGCAGAGTTAAAAAAGAAGCTTGGACAGGAAGGTATCTTTGACACGGCAATCAAAAAGCCGATTCCGAAGTATCCGCGGAGGGTTGGGGTGGTAATATCAATTGGCACGAATGCATTCAAGGATATTATGAGTGTATCACATAAGCGTAATCCATATGTGCAGATGGTTGTCTGTGATGCCAGAGCACAGGGGGAAAATGCGCGGGAACTGATTGTGCGCGGAATCCGAAGACTTGATGCGATGGGCGTGGATACGATCATCATCGGACGGGGTGGCGGATCAAGAGAAGATCTGGAGGTCTTTGACGATGAGGCAGTTGTCCGTGCAATTTATGAGGCGAAAACTCCAATTATATCCGGAACCGGACATGAGGGCGATACGTCACTGGCAGATGATGCAGCAGATCTGCGAGTAGAGACACCGACGGCAGCGGCGACGGCAGCTGTGCCACTGGTTGATGATATTTTACGAACGCTTCATCTGCATATGCGGACGATGAATTATCACGTGACGAATAAAAAGAATTTATACCAGACACGGCTTGAAGCCAGTGCGCGGGAACTGCGGCTTCGTATGCAGGGGCGTCTGCAGGAAAAAGAGACAAAGCTGCAGATGTATATGCAGCAGATGGCAGCGTTAAATCCAAGAGCAAAGCTTGAAAAAAATCAGGAAAAGCTTGCGCAGTACCGAATAAATTTGAACCGCGGGATTACGCTCCGCTACAGGGAATATGAACACAGGCTTCATTTGCAGTTGACGCGTCTGCATGGAAATGCACCGACGGCGAAGCTGGTGGGTGGATTTGGATATCTTGAATCGGAAGGAAAACCTGTGATGGATGCAGGGCAGACGCAGGCAGGGGATCCATTGGATATTACCCTGCACGATGGCAGAATCCATGCAACTGTCGTTTCTGTGGAGACAGATATAAAAGGTGTGTAAGGAGAATAAAACAACATGGCAGAGAAAAAGAAAGAACTGAACATAGAGGAAGCATTTGCCAGATTGGAAGAGATCAACAAGCTTCTGGAAAATCCGGATACAAATCTGAAGGATTCTATGATGCTTTATACAGAAGGTGTACAGCTTGCAAATGCCTGTAAGGAAGAACTGGCTGGCGTGGAAAAGGAGATCAGGATATTAGATGAAGTATAATGCCAAAGCAATCGAAGAGATGATAGAACCGTATATGCCAGCGGAGGAGGGACATCAAAAGACGGTGCTTGCTGCGATGAATTACGCAGTCAGGGCAGGAGGAAAGCGCCTGCGCCCGATGATGCTCCGTTTATGTTATGAAATGTTTGCCAAAGAGCCGCAGGAGACGCTTGTGCGTCCATTTATGGCGGCGATGGAGATGATTCATACATACTCTCTTGTACATGACGATCTTCCGGCGATGGATAACGATGCACTGCGAAGAGGACTTCCGACTGTGCATGTCAGGTTTGGAGAGGATATGGCAATTTTAGCCGGAGATGCGTTGCTCAATTTTGCTTTTGAGACAGCTTGTCAGGGATTTTCAGTGAAGCCGGGGGATGCCAATGTGGAGAAGGCATTTGCTGTGCTTGCAAAAAAGGCTGGTATCTATGGCATGGTCGGTGGTCAGGTGCTCGACGTGGAACGAGCAGGGCAGCTGATGGATGAAGATCAGCTGGCGTTCATCTATGAGAATAAAACAGGCGCTCTGATCGCGGCGGCATGTATGTGTGGTGCATATCTTGCGGGTGCGGAAGAAGCTGTGGTTGCACAGCTGGAGGAGGCTGCCTATGCAGTGGGACTCGCATTTCAGGTACAGGATGATATTCTGGATTTGACCGGGGATGAACAGGTGCTTGGAAAACCACTTCATTCGGATGATAAGAATCATAAGATTACATATGTGACATTGCATGGCATGGATGCAGCAAAGCAGTATGTGGCGGATATGTCTGAAAAGGCAGTTCGCATATTGGAGAATATAAGCGTATTCGACGAGGGAGCAAAGGCGGATCTGATGGAGCTTGTAAAAAGCCTGATCAACCGAGACCATTAACCGGATTGTGTACGCTGTTATATAAGACAGGGTAAGGCAATGCAGATGTTAGAGAAGATAACAAAAGAAAATGATATTAAACAGATAGATAAGCAGGATTATCCGGCACTGGCAGCAGAAATCCGGGAATTCCTGATTGAAAAGGTAAGTGAACATGGCGGACATCTGGCTTCAAACCTTGGTACAGTGGAGCTTACAATGGCGTTGCATGCAGTGATGAATTTCCCGGAGGATAAGCTGATCTTTGATGTGGGGCATCAGTCTTATACGCATAAGATTCTGACTGGCAGGAAAGATGCCTTTGAAACACTACGCCAGTATGACGGGTTGAGTGGATTTCCAAAACGAAACGAAAGCCCGTGCGATGCATTTGATACCGGACACAGTTCTACGGGTATTTCTGCGGCGATGGGATATGCGGTTGCCAGAGATTTGAGAGGCGGCGAC
This sequence comes from Wujia sp., assembly GCF_056872695.1. Lineage (NCBI taxonomy): Bacteria > Bacillati > Bacillota > Clostridia > Lachnospirales > Lachnospiraceae > Wujia > Wujia sp. The sequence continues at coordinate 68,467 of NZ_DBMFCD010000001.1, forward strand.
GAAAAGGTCGCTGTTGTTATTGGGGATGGATCCCTGACCGGTGGAATGGCGTATGAAGCATTAAATGGACTCGCTCAGCTTAAAACCGGGTGTGTCGTTGTTATCAATGATAACAACATGTCCATAGGTAAAAATGTCGGAGGATTATCCAAATATCTGAATGAAATTCGACTTGGAAATGCATATAATGAGTTGAAAACCGGTGTCGAAAGCAGTCTGATGGGATCAAAGGCAGGAAAGAAGATTGCAAAAGTTTTGAAACGGTCAAAAGATAATATCAAGCAGTTTTTTGTACCGGGGATGTTTTTCGAGGAGCTTGGAATTACGTATGTTGGTCCGATTGACGGACATGATATCAATCAGATGATTACGACCTTTCAGCATGCGTTTCGCCTGGATAAACCAATTATTATACACGTAAAAACAAAAAAAGGAAAAGGCTATGGACATGCCGAACGGCATCCGGATTATTTTCATGGAATTGCACCATTTGACCAGTTGACAGGTAAGGTACTTGCTACGAAGAAAACGAGCTGTTATACCGATATTTTTGCAAAAAAAATGGTGAAGCTTGGAGAGACGCATGAGGACCTTGTGGCGATAACAGCCGCGATGGCACAGGGAACCGGATTGTCCCGGTTTGAGGAAGCATATCCGGCACGGTTCTTTGATGTGGGAATTGCAGAACAGCATGCAGTGACATTTGCGGCGGGGATGGCGGCGGCAGGCATGGTTCCGGTTGTGGCAATCTATTCTTCGTTCTTGCAACGTTCATATGATCAGATCCTGCATGATGTATGCTTACAGAAGCTGCATGTGATTTTTGCAATTGACCGCGCGGGGCTGGTCGGACAGGATGGAGAGACGCATCAGGGTATCTACGATCTGGCGTATCTGTCTCATATGCCACATATGACGGTGCTGGCTCCGAAGAACCGGTATGAGTTAGAGGCGATGCTTGATTATGCCTATGCTTATGATGGACCGATTGCAATCCGTTATCCGAGAGGCAGTGCATACAAGGGACATGCAGATGTACAGACACCAATCGTCTATGGAAAAAGCGAAGTGATACAGGAGGCTTCCGGTGTGGCAGTGCTTTCCTGTGGACATATGATGGAGGAAGCAGACAGGCTGGTAGAACAATTACAGGCAATGCAGCTTCCTGTGACGCTGGTAAATGTGCGGTTTCAATCGATGCTTGATACAGAGCTTCTGGATCGGCTGATGAAGACACATACCGTGTTTGTAACATTGGAGGATACGATCGTGCAGGGAGGCTATGGCGAGAAGCTGCATGCGTATCTGGCGGAGAAAAACTGTCCGGAGCAGTATGCATTTATCAGTGGTGCGATTCCGGTTCCGAGTGTGCCACAGGGCACGATTGCGGAGCTTCGGAGTCATATGCAGATTGATGCCGGACATCTGGCGAAGCAGGTAGCAGAGCAATATCAAAAGCATTTGTAAGAGTAAATGATAGAGGAAAAAAGATGGAAAAGCAGAAGAAACAACGTCTGGATGTATTGCTGGTAGAAAAAGGACTGGCACCGTCAAGGGAAAAGGCGAAGGCAATCATCATGGCTGGAATTGTATATGTGGATGGCAACAAAGAGGATAAGGCCGGAACGACGTTTCCGGAGAATGCGGTAATTGAGGTGAAGGGGAAAACCCTGCCATATGTGAGCCGCGGTGGTCTGAAGCTGGAAAAGGCAATGCAGAAATTCCCGATCACATTGAATGGAAAGGTCTGCATGGATGTTGGCTCTTCGACCGGTGGATTTACAGACTGTATGCTGCAAAATGGAGCAGTCAAGGTGTATGCCATCGATGTCGGACATGGACAGCTTGCGTGGAAGCTTCGGAATGACGAGCGGGTAGTCTGTATGGAAAAGACGAATATCCGTTATGTCGTACCGGAGGATATTGATGAACCGGCAGCATTTTCTTCGATTGATGTGTCGTTTATTTCCCTGACCAAAGTATTGCTTCCGGTGAAGAATCTGCTGACGGAGGATGGACAGGTAGTCTGTCTGATCAAGCCGCAGTTTGAAGCGGGCAGAGAAAAAGTTGGGAAAAAAGGGGTTGTACGTGACCGGGCTGTGCACGAAGAGGTAATCCGCATGGTAATGGATTATGCAGCATCCATCGATTTTTACCCATTGGCATTGGATTTTTCTCCGGTGAAAGGACCGGAGGGAAACATTGAGTATTTATTATTTTTATCAAAAAATAAGAAAGATCAGGAAATCGTGGATGCTTCATCCATTGATATAAAAGCAGTTGTTACAGCTTCCCATGATACGTTAGATAAGGAACAGGGCAATGAATAAGTTTTTAATAGTCGCAAATACTGACAAAGATATCAATTTAAAACTTTCCCAGGATATCGTTGCCTATATCAATGAAAAAGGGGCGAAGGCGGTGGTCGTAAGTGATATGCAGCAGCATTATAATGGAACTACGATCAAGCCGGAATATTTGGAAGATGTAGAGGCTGTGATTGTGCTTGGCGGAGATGGAACCATGCTTCGTGCAGCACATAGCATTGGAACTTATCAGGTTCCTTTACTGGGCGTGAATCTGGGAACACTCGGTTTTCTGACCGAAGTGGAAGAGTCAAACGCCTATAAGGCAATCGACCGTCTTCTGGCGGACGATTACAGCATAGAGAAACGGATGATGATTGAAGGACGTACAGGAGATACTTCGTTTTCCTGCCTGAACGATGTGGTGATCACTCGTGCGGGATTTTCCCGTATCATCGGACTGAATATCTATGTCAATGAGCAATTGTTAGACACATATGAAGCAGATGGTGTTATCGTTGCGACGCCGACTGGTTCGACCGGATATAACTTGTCTGCCGGTGGACCGATCATCAGCCCAAAATCCAAGGCAGTTGTTGTGACACCAATCTCGCCGCATTCGCTTACCTCCAAGAGCGTCGTGTTTGACAGTGCTGACCGTATACGGATTGAGGTTGTCAAGAAGCGGAGAACACAGGAGACGGAGGCAATCGTATCCTTTGATGGAGCTGACAATGTTGAACTATCTGCCGGTGAGAGCGTGGAAGTGACCTGCTCAGAACGGGAGATTCAGTTAATAAAAATGTATGATGTCAGTTTTTACAGTGTACTTCGGGAAAAAATAGGAGGCGCTTAACATGAGTAAGCAGAAACGCCAGCAGGCATTGCTGGAATTGATATCAGAATATGAGATTGATACGCAGGAAGAGCTTACCAGACGATTACAGGCACTTGGATTTGAGACAACACAGGCAACCGTGTCCAGAGATATACGGGAACTGAAACTGGAAAAGGTTTCTTATGGAAGCGGAAAACATAGATATGCTGCAAGTCTGGAGCCGGATATTGGAACGCATGCATCGTATCAGCATGTGATGACCTCCTGCATTCTTTCGATTGAGGCGGCACAGAATATTATTGTAGTGAAAACTGTGTCAGGTATGGCGATGGCTGTAGGAGCTGCAATCGACAATCTTCAAATCGAAGGCATCATGGGCTGTATTGCAGGGGATGACACATTGTTTCTGGCAATCCGGGATGGGCAGCAGGCAGAACATATAATTGGAGAGATAAAAAAATGTTGTTGACAATGCACATAAAAAATATAGCACTGATTGAGGAAATTGATATAGATTTTCATGATCAGCTAAATATCCTGACCGGAGAGACAGGTGCCGGTAAGTCTATTATTATCGGTTCTCTGGGGATCTGTCTGGGAGGTAAATTTCCAAAGGAATTGTTGCGGGATGATGCGAAGGATGGGCTTGTAGAACTTGTTTTTTCAGTAGAACAGCCTGCAATTGTGGAAGCGCTTGAAAAGCTGGAGGTAACACCGGATGAGGACGGTACACTGTTGATATCCAGACGGCTATCGCCGAATGGAAGGACTGTAAACCGTGTCAATGATACAACCGTCACAATCACCCGTTTGAAAGAGATTGCATCGTTGTTGATCGATCTGCATGCACAGCATGAACAGCAGACACTGTTAAAACCGGCAAAGCATCTGGAGATATTAGACCGCTTTGGTGGTGAGGACATTCAGAAGCTGAAAAAACAGGTGCAGGAAGATTATCATATCTACCGGGAACTCGAAGCAGAAAAGAAAAAAGGCAACATGGATGAGGCTGAGAAGAATAAGCGGATGGATTTCCTGCAATATCAGATAAAGGAAATTAAGGATGCGAAGCTGGTTGATGGTGAGGATATCCAGCTGGAGCGACAGTATAAAAAGGCAGTTAATGCAAAGGAAATCCTGCAATATGCGAATGACATCTATGCACTGACCGGATACGGAGCAGCATCGGCGGCGGAACAGCTTGGACGCGCAATTAAAGATATGCGCAGACTCACAGAGCTGGATGAGGAGCTTATCGATGCTTCCGGCATATTGGAGGATGCAGATGGGCTGCTATCTGATTTCAACCGCGAGATCAGTGAATATATGAAGGACATGGAGTTTGACGAAGGTCAGTTTCATGAGATGGAAAGCCGGCTGGATCAGATTAATTCCTTAAAGGCAAAATACGGAAATACCATTTCTGCAATTATCGAGAGCCTTGCGTCATTTGAAAAGGAATACGAAGCACTTTCTGGCTATGAGGCACATATGCAGGAAGTAGAAGTGCAGTGGCAGAGGCAGAGAGCAAAGCTGGAAGCAAGCTGCCGGGAATTATCTGAACATAGACGAGCCTTGTCTGAGAAGCTCTGTAAGAAGATACGTGAATCGTTGGAGGATATGAATTTCAACATGGTTCGATTTGAGATGCGTTTTGAGACATCTCCAAACTATTCTGCAAATGGTTATGATGATGCATGCTTTTATATTTCCACGAATGTCGGAGAAGCGATGCGGCCATTGCATGAGGTGGCATCCGGCGGTGAACTGTCGCGAATCATGCTGGCGATGAAATCCTGTCTTGCGAACCAGGATGATACACCAACGCTTGTGTTTGATGAGATCGATGTTGGTATCAGCGGCAGAACGGCACAAAAGGTAGCAGAGAAGATGTCGATTTTATCAAGGCATCATCAGGTCATCTGTATCACACATCTTCCGCAGATTGCGGCGATGGCAGACGCACATTATCTGATTGAAAAAAATGTGGAAAATGAGAAAACGATTTCCAGTATCCGGCTTCTTTCCAAGGAGGAAGAAATCGAAGAACTTGCAAGACTCATCGGTGGCGCAAAGATTACAGAGACAACCATTCATACGGTTACTGAAATGAAAGGATTGGCAGAACAGGCAAAAATAAACTGAATTACATACATTGAAATATTCGATACTAAGAGTACATGGTGGAATCTATGTACTCTTTTTTATATCAAAAATTATAAGAAATAAAATGATTTGAAATAAAGAAATGAAATCAGGAGAGGAGGAAACGATGTGAGAAGGTATCGAATATTTTTAGTTGCATGTCTGTTGGTGGTGCTTGGTATCCTTGGATATCATAACCGTGAATATCTGTTTGCAAAACAGGAGTCTGCAACAACGGCAGAACAGACAGGTTCTCTGCCGGTCGTATCCAATGAGGGAGAGACAGAGTGTATGGTCAGTCCGTCGGGAGAACCCGTGGGAATTTATGTGAAAACAAAGGGCGTTATGGTGATCGGGGTAAATGCTGTTACGGATGAAGATGGAAATACATGCACGCCTTGTGAAAATCTTCTGGCGCCCGGAGATTATGTGATGCGCATCAATGGGCAGAGTGTGGGGGATAAAAAATCTATGATGGAGCTCGTGCAACAAAGCGGAGGACGGGAAATGCTTCTGCGTGTCTGTCGGGAAAATGATTATCGGACGGTTCGAGTCACACCGGTCAGGAAAAAGGATGGTGGATATGCGATCGGACTTTGGGTAAAAGATGATATTTCAGGTATTGGAACAATCACATATACGGATGGTACACGGTTTGCGGCACTTGGACATAGCATCAATGATAACGATACCGGAATTATGTTTCAGGTGTCGGATGGTGCGGTGTATGAAACGACAATTGTGCGGATAAAAAAACCGGAGACAGATAAACCGGGCAGACTGGAAGGAATTATCAATTATACTGGACGGTATGTGATCGGGCGAGTGGAGGAAAACAGCGCTTATGGGATCCATGGCTATCTGACAAAACGACAGCAAAAGACGCATATACAGGATGTGCAGGTGGCAATCGGACGCAAGGAGGAGGTTCATGTCGGAAAAGCGTATCTGTTATCATCCGTATCAGGAGAGTCGAAACAGTACGAGGTCGAAATTGTGTCGGTAGATTCCGGAAATGAGAATGGAAGATGTATGGAATTTAAGGTAACGGATTCAACATTGCTGGCTCTGACAGGGGGGATCGTGCAGGGGATGAGTGGTACGCCAATCCTGCAGGATGGCAGGCTGATCGGGGCAGTGACGCATGTATTTGTTAATGATTCGACACGCGGCTACGGCATTTTCATCGAAGAAATGATGCAGTAAAAAATGGGAAAATTTGACCGAAAATGCTGTCAATATTTACTGTCGCAACTTGCGTTTTATTATGTATTGCCCTCGCAAAATAATGAAACTATAATATCTTTGATATCAAGATTAGAGGGGGATAGTTTTATGAAGACAAAAGTGCTTATCATAAAACATGATACGAAGGCAGCGACGGAATTAAGACAGCAGCTTGCAAGGAATAAGGATATTTGCGTGTGTGATATTATTTCAGACGGCGGAAACGCAGTTTCGGCAATCCGCACACAAAATCCGAATGTCATATTGCTGGATTTTCTGTTGCCGAATCTGGATGGACTGGCAGTGATGGAGGAAGTGAACGGCTGGGGAAACCGTGGATACCGATTCCTGTTGCAGGGGAATGCGAGCCAGATTCGATTTGCACAAAATACATGCCGGGAGAATGTAGATCATATTTTTGTCCGGTTTATTGATGAAGAATGTAATGATCCGGATCTGGAGAAAGAAATCCTGACACTTGCCCGCTGCAAGCAGACGGGAATGAGTGTATGCCAGGCGGAGGATGCAGGGGAGGAGCTTCAGACGAAACTGGAGGTCAAAGTAACAGAGATCATCCACGAGGTAGGAGTACCGGCACATATCAAAGGATACCAGTATCTGCGAAGTTCCATTCTGATGGCAGTGCAGGATATGGACATCCTCGATTCCATTACAAAACAGTTGTATCCGTCAATTGCGAAGGCATATGCAACGACACCATCGCGGGTGGAACGGGCAATCCGGCATGCAATCGAGGTAGCATGGAGCAGAGGAAACTCGGACACAATGCACGAATTGTTTGGATATACGTTACAGCAGGGGAAGCTGAAACCGACGAATTCGGAATTTATAGCATTGATTGCCGACAAAATACGACTCGAATCGAAGATGAAAAGCGCTTAGACAAAATTATCCACAAAAAGAAAATTTCTGTGGAAATGCGCTTGACAATGGTATTTTGAAATTATATCATCTTCCTATGGTTAATTTAGATTGATAGGAGGTTGGTTCCAAGAAGGGGAGGATAATATGAATACGGAGAGAATCAGGGTGATGATTGCGGATGCCGGCTATGAGATGCTGGGACGGCAGTTAGAAGCCTATAATGGGGAAAGATTCGAGATTGTTTGCTGTACAGCGGATGGCAACGAGGTTTATGATCAGGTGCTGCAGACGCAGCCGGATGTATTGTTGATGGATGTTTTCATTACCAACGTAGATGGGCTGGAGGTATTGGAACAGTTGCGGGAGAATGCATCACTTGTTGATTTAAAGATTATTTTTTTATCAACGGTGGGATCGAGCCGGATCATTAATATGGCATTTAATTTAGGTGCTGATTATTATGTGATGAAGCCTTGTAATCCGAAAGTACTGGCGAAGAGAATTATTCAGATTGCAGACCTTGCAAAGGTTGGGGAGCCGATGGAAGGAAGCGAAGAAGAGGATACCAAACTGCCAGCAGATAATGTGTATGATTATGGTATGCATTCCATGGAGAATGATGTGACAGAGATCATCCGGGAAATCGGAATTCCGGCGCACATCAAAGGATACCAGTACATACGGGAAGGTATTATGATGGCAGTCAATGATATGAATATGCTCAATTATATAACGAAGCTGTTATATCCAAGTATAGCCAAAAAGTACAAGACAACGTCCAGCAGTGTGGAGCGTGCGATCCGCCATGCAATAGAAGTGGCATGGGGAAGAGGTAAGATCGAAGTAATCGAGGACATGTTTGGTTATACGGTAAGTGCAGGAAAAGGAAAGCCTACAAATTCCGAATTCATTGCCCTCATCGCGGACAAGCTTAGAATTGAGTATAAAATGCATGCAAGCTAAAAAATAAAATCCATGCAAAGTTACGAAAGGAGATAAAGACGTGGCAACGGAAGGAACAAGAGAAGGTGGTTCCAGCATGAACAGAGGACAAGGAAAATATTTTGATCGGGAGAAACGACCAGGTGGAGGAACAAGATTCCAGAAGTCGGATCGTTCTGGTGCACCGAGGGGTGACCGGAAAACAGGTGGAGACAGACCACCGCGTGGAAATGGAAACCGATCATCTTATGGAGAGAAATCATACGGTGACAGACCATATGGAGACAGACCACCGAGAAATGAGCGTCCAAACCGAAACTACGGAGGTGCTCCTAAGTTTCCGAAAAAGGATGAGGATGAGGAAGACAGAGGCAGAAGAAGTAAACCATCCCGTCCAAAGGAGAATAAACCGACGATGGCAATTCCGGACAAGAATAAAGTCCAGATGCGCTTAGAGAAGGAACAGAAATCAGTAAAAAAGAAGCAGAACAATAAAAAACGGGAATCCAGTCGTCCGCAGCCAAAGCAGAAGCGTTCCAGCAACATCAATTATACGAAAAACTATGCAAATGGCGCATATGATGATTATGAGGATTTTGATGATTGGGAATAAAAAGCGCAGGCACCATACAGCAGTTGTATGGTGCCTTTTTGCGTGTTTGTATGCATTGGTTTTACTTGTGTTGGAGAAATGAATGTGATATGATACTTTTATCTGTGGAATTTGTGATATACATGGAGGAATATTTTGGACGAGAATAATCTGGATAGTCTGTTGGATGAATTATCAGCCATGGACGGAGAATTGAATGAGAATATCGATATAGATTCCGGCGTGGATGTCGATGCAGATGATATGGACGACATTTCTCTGGATGAACTTGATCATCTGGATGGCATGGATCTGGGGGATCTGGACTTTGATGATATTGACTTTGATGATGTCGATATCACGAACCTGGATGCGGGTGCCAATCCGGTTATCAAGAAGAAACCACAGGTGAAAGAGCCGGAGGATATGAATCTGGATGCACTGATTGAGAAAGCAAATCAGGAGAGTGTGAAGCCAGAGCCACAAAAAGAAGAACCGGCAGAACCAATGGACAATACAGATGTCTTTGGTGAAGCAGATTTGCAGATGCAGGAGGATACTGCACTGCCGGAGGGCGTGTTTGATGATGCGTTATTTGGTTCGATGGATATGGGAATGCAGGAAGAACCGGGGCAATCAGAGAAAGAAAAGAACCCATACACAGCGGATGAGGACAGCCTGGATGCGTTGTTGCAGTCATCTATGGCAGAGAGCCTGTTGAGCGGGGATCTGGCAGATATCGAGGATATCGGTGAAAAACCGGAGAAAACGGCAAAAAAGAGCAAGCAGCCAAGAAAAAAGGCAGAAAAGAAGAAAAAAACGGAGATGGATGCAGATGAGACAGACCACAAGAAGAAAACGATTTCCGAGATCCTTTTTGGTGAGCCGGATGAGGATGATATAGAAGAGGAAGCTTTATTCAAGGAGAAGAAAGCGAAGAAGGAAGCAGAAAAGAAGAAAAAACAGGCAGAACGGGAAGCAAAAAAAGAGGAAAAAGATGCAGCCAGACAGGAGATGCTTACCGCGAAGCAGGCGAAGGATAAAGCAAAGCAGAAGGAAAAAACCGACAAAAAACGACAAAAAGATGAAGCTTATGCGGCGGAGCTCGAAGCGGAAAAAGATCAGAAAAAGGTTTCGACACCGACCGTCATTGTCGTATTTGTGCTGTTTTTTGCGCTAGCAGCCGGTGTTGTACTTGGTACGAACCAATTTAATTATTCGCAGGTAATCAAGAAAGCGACGAATTATTTCGAACGGCAGCGATATCGTCTGGCATATGACGAAGTATCTGGTGTGGATGTGAAGGAAAAGGATCAGGATCTGAAAGATCGTATCTATACTGTCATGTATGTGGAACGGCTCTACGAGTCCTATGAGAACAACATGAAGCTTGGCAGGTCGGACAAGGCACTCGATGCGCTGCTTCGTGGCATAGAGAAATATGATGAGCATTACGATGAGGCGGTAGAGCTTGATATCGTGAAGGATATTGATTCCTGCCGGGATAAGATTATAAATGCACTGTGGAACACGTATGGTATCACAGAGGATACGGCATATCAGATCTTAGCGATGGAAGGACAGGAGTATACCAAAACCTTGTCGGAGCTTGGCGCAAAAGCAGCGGAGACAGAGACGCCGACGGATGCGCAGGGAAAGTAATAAATGCAACTATTGACTGTATGAATGTGACAGAGGATGAGACGATGATAGCAATTTTAGATTACGATGCAGGCAACATTAAAAGTGTAGAAAAAGCAGTGCATTATCTGGGCGAAGAGGCCGTGATCACGCGGGACAAGGATCTGATTTTGTCTTGTGACAAGGTGATCCTGCCGGGCGTGGGAAGCTTTGGTGATGCGATGGGTAAGCTGCGGGAGTACAAGCTGGACCAGGTCATCTACGATGTGGTAGATGCGGGGACGCCATTCCTTGGAATCTGTCTCGGCTTACAGCTTCTATACAAGACGAGCGAGGAAAGTCCGGGGGCAACCGGGCTTGGAATCCTGGATGGTGAGATTCTCCGGATTCCGGATGCACCGGATTTGAAGGTTCCGCAGATCGGATGGAATTCACTCGATATTACACCGGGCGCGAAATTATTTGCCGGTGTGGAGGAACATCCATATGTATATTTCGTCCATTCGTATTACCTGAAATCGAAGGATGAAGCAGATGTTGCAGCCCGGACACACTATTCTGTGGATATTCATGCTTCCGTGGAGAAGGGCAACGTGTTTGCATGTCAGTTCCACCCGGAGAAGAGTTCAACGGTAGGACTTAAAATATTGGATAACTTTATACACTTATAAGAGACGAGGGAGGAAGAGAGTATGCATACAAAGAGAATTATTCCTTGTCTGGATGTCAACAATGGCAGGGTTGTAAAGGGTATCAATTTTGTAAATTTAAAAGATGCAGGTGATCCGGTTGCGGTTGGCGCTGCCTATGATAAGGCAGGGGCAGATGAGCTTGTATTTCTGGATATTACGGCATCTTCGGATTCGAGAAACATCGTGATTGATATGGTGCGGAAGGTTGCAGAGACCGTGTTTATTCCGTTTACCGTTGGTGGCGGTATCCGAACCGTCGATGATTTCAAGGCGATTTTGCGCGAGGGTGCGGACAAGATCAGCATCAATTCATCTGCCATCAATACACCACGTCTGATCAGTGATGCCGCAGACAAGTTCGGCAGCCAGTGCGTGGTTGTTGCGATCGATGCGAGAAGAAGAGAAGATGGAAGTGGCTGGAACGTATTTAAAAATGGCGGACGTGTCGATACAGGACTCGATGCGATCGAGTGGGCGATGCAGGCGGACAAGATGGGTGCAGGTGAAATCCTGCTTACCAGCATGGATTGTGATGGTACAAAGGCAGGTTATGATGTGGAGCTGACCAGACTGATCGCGGAAAATGTATCTGTTCCGGTGATTGCGTCCGGTGGTGCAGGAACAAAGGAGCATTTCTATGATGCTTTGACGGAGGGAAAAGCAGATGCAGCACTTGCAGCATCCCTGTTCCATTACAAAGAGCTTGAGATCATGGATCTGAAAGCATATTTGTCCGAACGTGGAATACCGATGCGTATGTAGGCTCATATGACGGTAGAAGAAGGACGAAACAATGATTACACTGATAGAAAATGAAATCTCGCGAGAGGAATATCTGTCACTTCGTGAGCAGGTTGGATGGAAAAAACTGACAGACAGGCAGGCGGAACAAGCTCTTGCAAATTGTCTGTATAAGGTTAAAGCAGTGACGGAGAACGGACAGGTTGTCGGTATGGGACGTGTCGTCGGAGATGGCGCCGTGGTCTGTTATGTTCAGGATCTGATTGTGATTCCTCAGGTGCAGGCACAGGGGATTGGCTCACAGATTATCCGGAAACTGAAAGCATATGTGGAATCTCTGCGGGAAGAGGGAAGCACGATGATGTTATGTCTGATGTGTGCCAAGGGCAGAGAACCTTTCTATGAAAAACATGGATTTATGCAGAGACCGACAGAAGCACTTGGCCCGGGCATGATTCAGTATCTGACAGAAAAATAAGACAAAAAAACCTCCCGGTCTGGGAGGTTTTTGTTTACCGAATTCAGTGAATTAATTACTCAGCAAGATAAGGCTTTAATGCTGCCATGATGTCTTCTGTATTCTTGTCTGTATGTACATTTAAGTCGATTGGCTTGGAAATATCCAAACTGAAAATTCCCATGATAGACTTTGCATCAATAACATAACGACCGGATACCAAGTCAAACTCAGCATTGAAACCGCTGATATCGTTTACAAAGCTCTTCACCTTATCGATAGAGTTGAGAGAAATTTTAACCTTTAACATATAGTAACCTCCTTGTATATTATGAAAGCGAAAAATAATCTCAAAAATATATCTTTCGCACTTTTTTTATCTATGTTACTATAATAAAAGTTTACACTATAAAAGTCAAGAATCAGCAGGAGAAATTTGCGTAAAATGTATGTGAATATTTTAAATAAAAAAGTGGCAGTTTGCACACTTGGATGCAAAGTGAATCAATACGAGTCAGACAGTATGATGGATATACTGAAGAAAAACGGATGTGAGATTGTACCATTTTCACAGTTTGCAGATATCTATATCGTTAATACGTGTTCGGTCACGAATATGGCGGAGCGGAAGTCGAGACAGATGCTGCACCGTGCGAAAAAAAAGAACCCGGAAGCGGTGATTGTGGCAGCCGGATGTTATGTGCAGGCAGCTGAGGAGGTATTGGCAAAGGATCTCGGTATTGACATTCTGATCGGAAATAACTGCAAGAAGGATGTTGCACGTATTTTAAGTGAATATTATGAGGATACCTCCATGCATGAAGTCGTGATCGATATCAATCATACGAATGAATATGAGGAAATGACGCTGGTAAAGCCGAATGAACGCTGTCGTGCCTATGTCAAGGTGCAGGATGGCTGTAATAATTTCTGCACATATTGTATTATCCCGTATACACGTGGCAGAATCCGCAGCCGGAAGCTCGCCGATGTTGTGCGTGAAGTGGAAGGACTGGCAGCAGAGGGCGTGCAGGAAGTTGTAATCACAGGTATCAACCTGTCTTCCTATGAGGATGAAGATGAGGCATCGCTGCTGATGTTGTTACAGGCGGTTGCCAAAGTGGAAGGTATCCGGCGGATCCGGATGGGGTCGCTGGAGCCACGTGTGATCACAGAGGAATTTCTGGATGGCATTACAGCGCTTGACAAGGTATGTCCACATTTTCATCTGTCATTGCAAAGTGCCTGCAATGAGACGTTAAAGCGCATGAACCGGAAATATACGATCGAAGAATATATGGAAAAATGCGAGATGATCCGTAAGGCATATGACCGTCCGGCGATAGCAACAGATGTAATCGTAGGATTTCCGGGCGAGACAGAGGAGGAATTTGCAACAACTGTGGCAAATCTGGAGAAATTGAATCTCTATGAGATGCATATCTTTAAATATTCGAAGCGTAGTGGTACGATTGCGGCGACAATGGAGCACCAGGTGAGTGATGCAATAAAGGAGAAGCGGAGCAATGTGCTGTTAGAGCTGACAGCAAACCAGAAGGCAGCATTTGAAGCACAGTTTTCCGGAGAATTGCTTCCGGTATTGATAGAAGAGTATGACTGTATTGACAAGGATGGAAATCCGGTGTATGTCATGAAGGGACATACCGATCGCTACATACTTGTGAAGCAGGAGACAACGAGAGAGGTCTGCGAGCAGAGTATCAATTCATTTGTGGATGTGCTTTACCGTCCGGAGAAGTCAAAATAAAAAGGCAGGAACTAGCAGATACGATTATGGCATATTGTCGTGCTTATTTACGAAAATATGCCATAATTGAAAAAATATTTAAAAATTTAAAAAAAGTTGTTGACAAACATCCATATGTTTGTTATAGTAACAAAGGTTTCAAGATGGTTCGTTGGTCAAGCGGCTAAGACGTCGCCCTCTCACGGCGAAAACAGGGGTTCGATTCCCCTACGAACTGCTTTTAAAAGGATACAGGTTGTATCCTTTTTTTTTGCTATTTTTTCCTTTTATTAAGAAAAGAATCACTTGAAGAAAAAGGCTGTGTGAGATATACTATACTACATATGATACAGAAGAAAGGGGTTAGTAGTATGGCTGTATGTGAATCATGTGGAGCAAGGGTGCAGGATGGAATAACAATCTGTCCGGAATGCGGACGCCCGGTAGTAAAGATGAAGACAAGTCTTGGCTTAAAAGGTGAGAACGGAAAGAAGCCGGTACAGCAGAGGGCATTCACACCGACAGATGATTATGGTGATATCTATGACGGAAACAGTATCGGGGGATCAGATCCTGTCAAGATTACAAAAGAAGATGTAAAGGAATACAAGGAGCAAAACAGAAAACAGGGCGGCGGAAGCGGCGTCGGAAAAGTATTTGGCACAATCTTCAAGTTCATTATATTTGCGGCGATTGTTTTTGGCATTTATCTGTTTGTAACAAAGGTTGTTTTGAAACCGGCTGGACCGGAGACCTATGAAGAAGCTGTCACAGCATTCCAGACGGCGGTAAATGAGAATGATAGTGAGAAATTACAGGCGTTAGTACCAAATTACATAACGGCCAATAAAGCTATGGTAGAGAATATGCTTCCGTATGTCAAGGAAGCAAATTATACATCTGTTAAGATCATAAAGGCAACAGAGTGGAACAGCGCGCAGGTGGATGAATTTAATGATAAGATTCAGGCGCAGCATGGTAAGACGGCTGATGCAAGAGAAGGAGCCACTTTGAAGCTGGGACTGCGTGGAAGTATGAAGGATACTAACGGAGTATTGAGACAATATATGGAAGTAAATATTGATTTCATAAAGATTAAGGGCGTTTGGTATCCGGATATAGAACAGGTACAGACGCAGTTGTTTAATCAGGAATAAAAAGATTGTATAAATAGCCGGGAGCAGAAACTTCCGGCTTATCTTTTAGTTGGAGGCGTACATGGCGTTACAGTTTATTCTTGGCCCAAGCGGGGCTGGCAAATCAGAATATGTCTATGATGATATTATACGGCGGACGATGCAGGATGAACGGAAGAATGTGATCGTACTTGTGCCGGAACAGTATTCTCTTGAAATTCAGAGAAAACTTGTACAGAAGCATCCACGGGGAGGCAGTTTTCAGATCGATGTTATCGGATTTAATCGTCTGGCATACCGGATTTTTGATGAACTGCATATCAAACCGAAAAAGGTGCTGGAGGATTTTGGTAAATCTATGCTGCTCCGGAAGGCTGCGCAGGATCATAAGGATGAACTGGCTTTGTATGCCGGAAGTCTGGATAAGGCAGGATTTATCGATGAAGCAAAATCGCTGATGTCCGAGATTTATCAATATGATGTTCCGCGGGAACGGCTGCGGGAGGCGTTGCAGGAGCTGGATGATTCTGAGGAATCTCGTGTACTTGCGAAAAAATTGCAGGATATGCTTGTGATTTTTGATGCGTTTGAGGAGAAGAAAGGACAGTCCTTCATCGTCGCAGAGCAGATGCTGGAGCTTTTAACTGCGGCGGCAGGACAATCACAGCTGATTGCCGGAAGTGAAATCATACTGGACGGATTTACCGGATTTACGCCGATCCAGTTGAATCTGATTTCGGTATTGCTGCGCAGGGCAAAAAAAGTAACAATTGTCCTGACGATTGATGCTGCAGCTTATGAGAAAAAGCATGTGGGAGAACATGAATTGTTTGCGCTCACAAAACAGACGATAAACAGGTTGCTTTTAACTGCGGAACAGGCACAGGTGGTTGTGGAACCAACGCTTTTTTTAGGGAGGGATGGCTGCAAACGATGGAACAGTGGACATCCGCTTGCGCATCTGGAGAAGAATCTGTTTCGTTATCCATATCATGTTGGACAGGATGAGGTGCAGGCAATCACAATTACGGCATATGATACGCCGGCACAGGAATTAACCAGAGTGGCGGAGCAGATCCGGACACTTGTGATGTACCAGGGTTACCACTATCGCGATATCGCGATCGTAAGTGGTAATCTGGAAGAAACAGCGGAGTTTGCAAAGCGTATATTACCACAGTATGAAATCCCATATTTTATAGATATGACAATGCCGGTAAAAAATCATCCTTGCGTGGATGCACTGACACATGTGTTGCGGGTGGTAGATGAAAATTTCAGTTATGACAGTGTATTTGCGTTTTTAAAATCCGGGGTGGTAAAAACATTGGAGTCCTCAGAGATTGAAACACTGGAGAATTATGTCCTGGCGCGGGGGCGAAAGGGAATTCGAAGCTGGAGTCAGACTTTTCAGAATGGCGATGATGAGACTGTGGATGACTTGCGGAAGGTCGTTATGGAAATTCTGCAGCCATTTTATAAAGCGGTTTCCAGAGGAAGAAAGAAGATAACTGTATTTGTCGATGCGATCTATGCATTGATGGATACACTTTCGATGGAGGAGCAGTTTGAGGATTCCGGACTTTATGAGAAGGTGTGCCAGATCTTTGATAAGATGGTAGAAATCATGCCTGAGGATGTAGTCAATGTGCAGGAGTTCGAAGAATTATTTGCGGTTGGCATGAAAGATGTCAGTCTCGGAATGGTGCCGCCGACGTTGGATATGCTTGTAGTTGGAGATATTACGAGAACCCGGCTGGGGGACATTCGGACACTGTTCATCGTAGGGGTGAATGATGGTGTCATTCCGAAAAGAACGAAACGCAGTCAGATTATCAATGACCGGGAGAAGGAACGCCTGGAGACATTTGGAATTCATATGGCACCCACGGAACGCGTAAACAGCTATACAGAACAGTTTTATCTGTATCAGAACATGACCAAGCCAAAGGATAGCCTGCATTTGTCGTATGTGTGTATGAGTGCACTGAATGACACGATGCGGCCATCTTATATTTTAGATCGAATCCGGAGGATATTTCCAGATAAGAAGGAAGTGCAGGGGGCACAGATGGAGAACCGGATCGTGACGAGAAAGTCCGGGCTGGAGGTATTGATTCTTGGAATCCGGGAGTTGCTGGAAGGCAATCATAGTCATGAGGCGGAAACCCTGCAGTTATATAAGCTGTATATGCAAACTGGAGATGCAGATATACTGGAACGGATGCAACAGGCCATACAGTACCAGAACCTTCCAGAGAAGCTTATGAAACAGGTTACAAAGCTGATTCAGTTACAGGACATGGCAATGTCTGTGTCAAAGCTGGAGCAGTATGCAAACTGTGCATATGCATTTTTCCTGAAGTATATACTGCATCTGGAGGAACGGCAGATACATGGGATTGATAACCGGAATGTCGGTATGATCCTCCATGGGGCGATGGAGCAGATGTTTTGTTATGTGCGGGATCAGCGGGATAATCAATGGGAAACGCTGTCAGATCAGGAACGGGATGCAAAGACAGAAGAATTTGTGAATGCAAATTTTGAGAAAGAATATGCCGGGCAGGAGTTGGAGCATGGACAGTATGAGGTTCTTCGAAAAAGTCTGGTACGGATTGGAAAGCGGACTGTACAGAAATTACAGTCGTTGATGGAAGATGCTTATAAGCCATGTTATTTTGAGTATGCATTCCGTAAGAAGCTTAAGGTC
Source organism: Wujia sp. (assembly GCF_056872695.1). NCBI lineage: Bacteria > Bacillati > Bacillota > Clostridia > Lachnospirales > Lachnospiraceae > Wujia > Wujia sp. The sequence goes on from NZ_DBMFCD010000001.1 coordinate 86,529, forward strand.
GGTGATGAGAAGCTCACACTGGTTGGTGTGGTAGATCGTGGAGATTTGTATGTGAATGAGTCAGAGCAGACGATTTCACTGCGGGTGATTGATTATAAATCAGGAGCACATGAGTTTGACCTTGGCGATCTGTATGAAGGTCTGGAACTTCAGCTTGCAATCTATACGGATGTGATGCTGGAACTGGTTGATCAGGATTGGAACAAAAACCGGGCGGAGGCAGACAGATACAAGATTCTGACAGACAGTATGTATTATTATCATATGCAGGATCCGTATGTGCAGGCGGAAAATGAGACAGAGGCAGAGGAGATAAGAAAAAAACAGTTCACCTATAAGGGGCTTGGACGTGAAGACGCAGAGGAATTTGATACCGTGCTTGCGTATGCGGAGTATAAGGCTTCCGCACTTGCCGCACAGATCAAGAATGGTGTGATCGATAAAAATCCGATGCGGGAGGCAAATAAAACTGCCTGCGATTATTGTGCATATAAGGATGTATGCCGGTTTGATGAAAAATACGGAAACAACCGTTATCATGATACAAAACACAGCGCAAAGGAGAAAGAGCAGTTATTGGAGGAGATGCAGAAGCTATGCCGTGGACAGAAAAACAGGAACATGTAATTAAAGAGAGAGACAAGACAATTCTCGTTTCAGCAGCGGCAGGTTCCGGAAAGACTGCCACGCTCGTGGAACGGATTTATCAGAAGATCATTGATACAGAGCATCCGGTTGATATCACTTCTTTTCTCGTTGTGACATTTACGAAGGCGGCAGCTGCACAGATGAAAGAGAAGCTTTTGAAGAAACTGGAGGAGGCACAGGAACAGTATCCGGAATCGGAACATATTGCGAAGCAGAATATGCTGATTCAGAGTGCAGATATTACAACGATTGACAGTTTCTGTCTGAATATTGTAAAAGAATACTTCAGTTTTCTGAATCTGGATCCGTCCGTTGGAATTGGAGATCCGGGTATGCTGGAAATGTTGAAATATGATGTTATGACAGAATTGTTTGAAACGAAATATGCACAGCTGCAGGAACAGCCGGATACAGAATTTGGACGTTTGCTGGAGTTGTTCTGTGATGGAAAACGGGACGACAATCTGAAGGATGTAATTGACAAAATCTATCAGCAGATTACGAGTTTTCCGGATCCGTCCCGATTTCTGGAGGAAGCACGGGCGGCCCTTCGGATTGAGACGGCGGAAGATCTGAATCGTGCTGCATGGATGCAGGCAATGCTTGATATCCTGCATAAAAAGGCAACGGCATCCATCCTGTTGGCGCAGAGATGCCTTGCGCTATGTGGGGAGGCGGATGGACCGGAACAATACCGGGAGCAGATTGTATCTGATATAGAGAAGCTTCAGGCGATTGAACAGGCGGATCGTTATGCTGCGATGAAGCAGGTTCTTGATACCAAATGGGCGACACTGTCAAGAAAGAAGTTTACCGGTGATAAGGAATTACAGGAAGCCTGCAAGGCACTTCGGAAGGAATATAAGGATGAATTTGACAGCAAAAAGCTGGATGGGTTTAAGCAGTCAGAGACAGAAATATTAGAGGATATGGCGCTGTTAAAGTCTTATCTGTTACCGTTGTTGTCACTCACAGAAGAATTCATGACGTTGTTCATGGAAGAAAAGCAGAAGCGGAAGATGCTGGAATTTTCAGATATTTCCCATATGGCATATCAGCTTGTGTGTGCAGGGTATGATGCGGATGGCTGCGCGATTCCGACGGAGATTGGGAAGACAATTTCCAACCGATATGAAGAAATTTACATTGATGAATATCAGGACAGTAATTATTTACAGGAAGACATCCTGACCGCAGTGTCTGGAAAATCGCGTGGCGATTATAACATGTTTATGGTTGGTGACGTCAAACAGAGTATTTACCGGTTCCGTATGGCGCGACCGGAGATATTTGTAAAAAAATACAACCGTTATCAGGAGACGGGGAAAGAGATAAAAATAGAACTCAATCATAATTTCCGCTCCCGTGCGGTTGTGCTTCGATCCATCAATTATTTCTTTTACCAGTTGATGGGAAGTGATCTTGGTGGAATCACATACGATGACAGGCAGGCACTCGTGCCGGGAAAACAGTTCCCGGAACCACCAGAGGGTATTTCGGTTTCTGATCATACGGAGCTCTTGCTCGCGGATGTGGATGATATTGGCAATCTGAGTGAGGATGCACTCCGGCAATATGGATCCCCGGATAAGGATGCCTTAGAGGGTTATCTGATTGCCAACCGGATTCGTGCCATGATGGATGCAAAGACGGGAATGCAGGTCTATGATGAAGAACTAGACCGGTATAGACCGGTACAGTATAAGGATATTGTCATTCTGGCAAGAAGCTTGAAGGATTATGGAGACAGTCTTTACAATGCGTTGATGGCGCAGGGAATTCCGGTATATCTGGAAAAATCCAAAGGATATTTTCAGGCAGTGGAGATTCAGGTGATTATGTCGATGCTGTCGGTGGTGGATAACAGCAGACAGGATATTCCATTATCTGCGGTATTGCTGTCTCCGATTGGCGGGCTGAATGAGTCTGAGCTTGCAGAAATCTGCACATCTGTGCGCAATGCCGTATCAGAGAAGCTTTGTCTGTATGAGATCTGTGAGTATTATGCGGAAGACTGTGAGGAGACCGTGCTTGGAGCAAAGCTTTGCCGTGTGCTTTCTTTGATTGATGAGCTGAAAGAAAAAAAACAGCACTTGTCTGTGTCAGACCTGATCTGGGTGCTGTTACAAAAGACCGGATATTATGAGTATGTGACAGCGATGCCGGCGGGAGATATCCGCAAATCAAATGTGGATATGTTATTGCAAAAGGCAGTTCAGTTTGAAAATGGATATTATAAGGGTCTGTTCCATTTTCTGCGTTACGTGGATAAGCTCAAGCTGATGGAAAAGGATGAGGGCGAGGCAAGCGTGCTGAGCGAGGATGCGGATGTTGTCCGGATTATGAGTATCCATAAGAGTAAGGGACTGGAGTATCCGGTTGTGTTTGCAGCTGGTATGGGACGACAGTTTAACCGCATGGAGTTAAAGGACAATGTGCAGGTGCATCCGGATTATTATCTGGCGGCAATGGCTATGTATACAACAGGACGGTATAAACATAACACAACGATCCGAAGCATCTATGCTTCTTTGGAGGATGTGGAGATGATGGCGGAGAATCTGCGTGTTCTTTATGTCGCAATGACGCGTGCAAAAGAAAAACTGATACTCACGGGAACAGTGCGCGGAGCGGACCGCCTGCTTGCGAAATATGCGTATGTTGCAGATATGGAAGCTATGCTGCTTCCTTACAATGTCCGTAAAAATGCGGACTGTTATGCAAAGCAGCTGTTTGCCTGTATGATGCGGTACAATCAGCTGGCGGATGCTTATAAGGTACAGGGGGCAATTCGGATGGAGATTTTAAATCAGGAGGAAATCCTGACAGCGATGCTTCCGATGCAGATACAAAGCCGGCTACAGGTGGAAGAGATTCGGCGCATGGCACAGCAGACAGAGGAAAGCGTATTCTATAAGAAAAATGAAGAAAGCTTTTCTTTTGAGTATCCACATATGGCGATGACAACTCTTGGGGCAAAGCTTTCCATCTCAGATATCAAGAAGATGAAAGCGTATGATGGAAAGGGCTACGATATCAGTACAGAATTTGCGCAGCCGGATAGTGGCAGGCAGGCAAATACGAAACGGACAAACAAACAGGAAGTACGACCGCGAGGGACACTCACAGGCTCCGAGCGGGGAACCATTGTGCATAAGTTTATGGAATTGCTGCCGTTTGAAGCGGTAAATGCAGATGACGATCTGGATACATTTATCAAACAGCAAAAGGTGAATCTATATCAGCGAGGGATACTGGAGGAACGGGAGCTTGTGGCAATCCGGGAATCTAAAATCAGGAAGATGTTGCAATCTGCACTTGGATGCCGTATGATAGAAGCTGCGCGCCTGGGTAATCTGTACAAGGAACGGCAGTTTTCGGCAGGTATTCCGGCATCGGAGGTTTATGATGTTGCGGAGATGGACATGCTTGTTGTACAGGGTATTATTGATGCGTATTTTTATGAGGATGATGGTGTCGTTGTCATGGATTATAAGACAGATGCTGCGGATGAGGAGACTCTGGTTGGAAGGTACCGGGCACAGCTTGCAGCCTATGCAGAGGTGCTGGAACGATTGACGGGGAAAAAAGTGAAGGAACAGGTGATCTATTCCTTCCATTTAGATAAAATGATTCGATTATGAGGTGATAGAGATGGCTAGAACAGAGGAAGAACAAAAAGGAATTTCTTTGCTGGGAAACCAGCATGTGGCATATCCGGCTGATTATTCTGCGGATATTCTGGAGACGTTTATCAACAAGCATCCGGACAATGATTATTTTGTAAAATTCAATTGTCCGGAATTTACGAGTCTTTGTCCGATTACCGGACAGCCGGACTTTGCAACGATTTATATTTCCTATGTGCCGGATGTACGTATGGTAGAGAGTAAATCGCTGAAGCTGTATCTGTTCAGCTTCCGGAATCATGGCGATTTTCACGAGGATTGTGTGAATACGATCATGAAAGATCTGATCAAGGCGATGGATCCGAAGTATATCGAGGTCTGGGGAAAGTTTACACCACGTGGCGGTATTTCCATTGATCCGTATTGCAATTATGGACGTCCGGGAACAAACTGGGAGCAGGTCGCATATGACCGTCTGGTTCATCATGATTTGTATCCGGAGAAAGTGGATAACAGATAAGAATACTGCGAAGCAAAAAGGAAGTAATAGGTTATGAACAACAGTTTAAAAGAGGCAGAAGATTATATTAACCAGATTCCACTGTTTGGTCCCCACACAGAGGGAAGAAATAAATCCGGAAATGAAAACTTAGAGGCGGTCATGGCATTGCTTGGCAATCCACATCGTGTGCATAAAGCAATCCATGTGGCAGGTACAAACGGAAAAGGTTCTACGGTCCAGTTTCTGCGTGCCCTGCTTACGGAAGCGGGATACCACGTGCGGACGTTTACATCGCCGCATCTTGTCTCTATCACGGAACGGATCGAGGGCATATCAGATGAAGATTTTGTGTCGTGTTATCAGATTGTCAGACAGGCGTGTGAGCAGGCAGAACAGCAAAACCTGCAGCATCTTTCTTATTTTGAATTCCTGTTTGCCATGGCGGCGGTATATTTTTCCAGGCTGGAGCTTGATTTCGTAATCTATGAAACCGGGCTTGGCGGAAGACTGGATGCGACAAATGTACTTGTGCCGGTGCTGACAATTATTACAGAAATCGGGCTGGATCATACCAAATACCTTGGAACAACGATTGAAGAGATTGCAGGGGAAAAGGCGGGCATCATCAAAACCGGAGTTCCCGTTGTATACAATACCGGAAGCATCGAGGCAGATACGGTAATTCGTTCGCGGGCGGAAGCTCTTGCGGCAGAAGCAATAAATGTCGCAAATGTGGAGTATATTATCGATGAAATTACAGATAAAACCATTGATTTTTCAATGAACAATCGCTATTATAGTTACAATGGTTTGCGGCTTGATAGTGTGGCCACCTATCAGGTAGACAATGCTGTAACCGCAATTACGGCGTGTGAGGTATTGTTGGGCAGGCAGCTTGCACAGGAGAAAATACAGCTTGCACTGGATGCATTTTTCTGGCCGGGCCGGATGGAGAAGCTTGCGGACAACATCATCATTGATGGAGCACATAATGTGAGTGCAATCGAACGTTTTACCGAGAGTGTGAACGCTGGGTATGCGGATTATAAGAAAACATTGCTCTTTGCGGTTGCAGGAGATAAGGATTATGAACCGATGATTGCATATCTGATGCAGAATCTGGATGTGGAATCTGTTTATGTGACGTCTCTGGATTCGGATCGTGCGATCTCTGCAGAATACATTGCAGCACTGTTTCGTGATTGTGCAAAAAAGGTAGAGCGTGTTGTACACGTCTATGCAGATAATGACATCCGGGGCTGCTTTGCAGAGGCATATGCATCTGTGGAAGCACATGGTGGCGTGCTGTTTGGCGTTGGCTCTCTGTATTTGATAGGAAAGATAAAAGACATATGGGAGGAAACCGTATGATAAATTTTGAAGAAGAATTAAAGCGTTTCACGCCGATTCCGGAGGTGAATCAGGCGGAGGAAGCGATTTACAGTAATGATTTGAAGGATATCAGTGATATTGTCTTGCAGATGACACAGGATTTGAGAAATACAGGCAGTATACTGGATAATGCAGTATCCGTACGAGCAAGGAGAAGATAAGATGGCAACAACAATGCGACCAGTGTTGTGTCCACATTGTGGTGCACAGGTTCGGAAAAATGGATATTGTTCAGAATGTTATCTTCCTCTGTCCATGCTGAAGAAAGCACAGAATACTTCCAATTACTATTATAATATTGGATATGACCGTGCATCTGCCAGAGATCTGTCGGGGGCGATAGAATCGCTGCTGCAGTCTCTTCGTTATAACAAACGAAATGTACCGGCACGGAATCTGCTTGGACTCATCTATTATGAGATGGGTGAGGCGGTGCAGGCGATGAGTGAATGGGTTATGAGCATCAACTATCAACGGGAAAATAACCTTGCAACGAAATACCTGAAGGAATTGAAAAAAGATCCTGCCCGGTTAGAGAGTGTCGACCAGCTTGCGCGAAAGTTCAATATGGCAATCCAGTATGCACATAGCGAGGATTATGATCTTGCAATCCTGCAGCTCAAAAGTGCACTCTCAGACAATCCGCATTTTGTCAAAGGATATCTGTTACTGGCGCTTTTGTATATTGGAACAGATAACTATGAGAAAGCAAGGGTGACACTGCGCCGTGTGCTGAAAATTGACAAGGCAAATTCACTGGCAGTACATTATCTGCGGGAAATGGGAGACACTGAGGAAAACATCATTGAGATGCGGAAGCAGAATGTGGATAACGATGGACTCTTAGATGATGATTATCTTGAGGAAATTGTCGTGACAGAGGATGGCAGAGCCCCTAAAAAGATTGAGAAGAAGAGTCTGTTTCAGGAGATCAAGGCAAAGAAGGATACGAGTGTTGTACGGACGGGACAGTTTGGACAGGTCAGTCTTGCCAGGTATTCCGGATTGTATATGTTGCTTGGACTGGTGTTTGGCGTTTTACTTTTCTGTTTTTTTATCCTGCCGGGGCAGAAAAAGAAGCTGCGGGTGGAAAATGAGCAGTTGATCAAGACATACAGTGAGGAGCTTGCAGGAAAAAACTCCACCATCGACAGCCTGAGTGCAGAGGTGGATAATCTGACAAAGCAGATTGACACATTGCAAAATGGAGCGGCAAAGGGGGAGACGGATCTCCCGGATTATTCCAATGTCGTATCGGGCATGTCAGATACAGATTTACAAAATATGATAGACAAAGAGTAATCGATGATTATTCGGACATACGAAAGAAAGTGAAAATTATTTCACTTTCTTTTTCTTTGCATTTTTTCTGGATATTTGGATATAGGAGGCAGTTTATGGTGTATGAAGTGGCAAATGGTGTGCTGATTTATTACCTTCCGGAGGAGCTGGATCACTATGCGGCAGATATGCTCAAACGAAAGACGGCACATGTGTTTGATGAGGAGGAAATCCGGTATTTAATCTTTGATTTTTCGAGGACACAGTTTATGGACAGTTCCGGTATCGGACTGATTACCGGACGATTCCGAATGGTGCATGACAAGGGGGGAAGTGTTTTTGCAGTACATGTAAATGAAACAATAGACCGTATACTTTTGATGTCAGGAATTTACCGGATTTTAAAAAAGATGGACTCGCTGGATGCGATAAAAAAGGAGATGGTAAAGGGAGGATATTATGAATAGTGCAAACGAAATGAATGTGGAATTTGACAGTGCAGCGAAAAACGAAAGTTTTGCCCGTGTGATCGTGGCGTCGTTTATCACATCGACGAACCCGACACTGGAGGAAGTCTCAGATATTAAAACAGCGGTTTCGGAGGCTGTTACCAATGCGATTATTCATGGCTATGAAAAAGGTTCAGGAAAGATTCATATCCGGACGGTCGTGGAAGACCGTTCAGTATACATAGAGGTAAGGGATAACGGAGTCGGAATAGAAAATATCCGACAGGCGATGGAACCACTTTTTACAACCAAACCGGAGGAAGAACGTTCCGGGATGGGATTTTCCTTTATGGAGGCTTTTATGGATCGACTGGAGGTCGAATCGAAGCTGGGAGAAGGAACTGTGGTAAAAATGTGGAAGGAGATCGGTGCACCCGCACCACATTATGAATAAATGAATGAATGGGAACTATTTCAACAGGCACAGATGGGGAGTAAGGCTGCAAAGGAAAAAATAGTTTCAGATAACACCGGACTTGTGTGGAGTATTGCTCGTCGGTTTGTGAATCGCGGTTATGATCTGGAGGAGTTATATCAGATTGGATGTATCGGTCTGCTCAAGGCATGCGACCGGTTTGAAAGCCGGTATGGGGTACAGTTTTCCACATATGCCGTTCCGCTGATCGCCGGAGAAATCAAACGGTTTTTGCGGGATAACGGTGCGATTAAGGTGTCACGTATTTTAAAACAAAATGGGTATCAGATCAGCAAAGCAAAAGAAGCATTGCTGCATAAATATGGAAGAGAGGCCACACTCGATGAATTGGCAAGCTATACGGGACTTTGTGTGGAGGATATTGTGATGGCAACGGAGGCAAACCGGGAGGTGGAATCCATCCAGCAGACGATCTGCGGCAAGGATGGTACACAGGTCAGTCTGGTGGAACGGCTGGTGGATGAAGCCGAGTCAGAGGTGGCAGCTGAAAACATCATGAACCGGATTTTAGTCGGACAGGCGATGGAAAAGCTGGGGGAGACGGAACAGGAGCTGATTCATCTGCGGTTTTTTGAGGATAAGACACAGACAGAGGTTGCAAAGGTGCTTGGAATCAGTCAGGTACAGGTCAGCCGGTTAGAGAAAAAAATACTGATTCAAATGCGTCAGAATCTGGATTATTATAAATCAAACTAGAAGTACGATTTATATATAAAAAGTATGATTATAGAAATAAAAGTAGAATAATAAAACTTGTAGTTGAAAAAACAAACTTCACGTTGTATAATGTCAACAATAGTTGTATTTGGCGGGAGAGTATATGGGAGCACGCAAGAAGCTTGCACTGGAACAGTTTAATCGCGACAATATTTTGACGGCAGCGAGAGAGTTATTTGAGACGAAGGGTGTCCAGGACACAACGATGGACGATATCGCGTTGCAGGCAGATTACAGTAAGTCGACGATTTATGTATATTTCCGGAGTAAGGAAGATATCTATAATTCCATAGTAGTTGATTATCTCGATATCCTGATCGGTGAGATGATGGTGTATATCGAGGGGGATACCTCTTTTGAGGACAGCTATTACAAGCTATGTGAGCGGCTGGTTTCTTTTTGTGAACGATATCCGAAGTATTATGCTTCTTTGATGTTTGAGGAGAAAGCAACAAACAGCCGGAAGCAGGGTACAGTAATTCTGCCGGAGATGCTGCAGGAACTATATGGATTGATGGAAGCGCTCGTCCAAAAGGGAAAGAACACAGATGTGTTACAGAAAACACTCGATACAAAGCCGACGGTTTTGTATCTATGGTCATCCTTAAGCGGAATCATCCAGATTTCCGCACAGAAGAAAAAAGAGATCACGAAACAGACCGGGATGACAATGGAAGAATATCGAAGCTTTGCTTTTCGTACATTGTATGAATCACTTGTGCAAAAGAAAGCTTCGGGAGAGTAGTGGGAGGATACAAATGAGGGGTATGGAATGGAAGAATGACATGGAGGAGACACGGAATTATATATTTTATGTGTCTGACTATGTGGACGTGTCTGCGGGACATGCATGGAAGATGGACTGCCGGCAGGCGATGACAGAGCAGATGGTTCAGAATCTGCCGAATTGTAAAGTAATGAAATATACAGAATATCATGGTGAACGTCTGGATGCGGACAGTGTGGGAATTCTCTTTCCATCGAAGATGTGGGGTATTTCCCTCGCTGTATATGCTTTTTTGCAGAATCTGAGGGTATCTGCATCGACTTATGTGTATGCAGTTGCGATGGGAGAGGTTTTATCTGCCGAGGTAAACGGAACTGCAAATGTACGGATGGAGACACTTGGACAGTTTCAGGATATCTTTGAGCGTCGGAGACTGGGGAATATCTCGGATATCTATATTCGCTGTATTGATTACAAGCGGGAATTTACGACGACAGAGGAGAAGCTGATGTGTTCGGTTACAACAGCAGAGCGGATCACGAATGTGATGGAGGGACTGCTTTTTTACAGTATGAAAGCGGTGAAAGAACAGAAGCTGCAAATCGTGACAGATAAGCGGATGCCTGTGCGGGTAAAACATGCGGCAGAGAAGAACGAAAAAGCACCGGTTGTACAGACAAAGATTCTTCCTATGCCGAACATCAAAAATGTATTTCTGGATGATGATCTGCTATCGGAGGTTCGGATATGCCAAGCTATGTGATACATTTATCGTGTGCGGAGCGCGCGCTGGAGTTATTGCCGGAGATGGATGCACGGGAGAAAAATATTTTTTTCCTTGGAAATATGATTGCAGATATGTGTCAGGATAAGCATTATACCCATTTCTGGAACGATGCGACGTATGACAAGCTTGTGCGCCGGCCGGATCTGGATTGGTTTTTACAAAAGTATGGTGATGCGCTACAGGAACCATATGTGCGGGGGTATTATGCACATTTGTTATTGGATTATAATTTCCTGGATCTATACTGGGACCGGCATTTCCGGTTTTACAATGAGAAAAAACAACCGGAAACCTTATATGATGCGGTTACTTATGTGGAAGTGCTGGAGCAACAGCGGATATATGACCGGCAGGAATTTTTCTCCCGAAAATGGTATTACGGTGATTACGACCGGATGAATTCATATTTTGCAAATAAATATAATGTAGAATTTCCGAATTTGAATCTGGCTGAGGAAGAATGGAATCAGGTACAGCGGATCACGGAAATTGACTGGAGGTATGCACCAGACGCTATGGGGAAAGCCAGAATACAGCTATCACAAAGCATTGCGGGTGCAGAGCCGGGAATGATTCCACGGTTACAGATATTTGATCTTCCCGAACTGGAACGGCTGGTGGAAGAAATCGCAAAAAAAGTGGCAGAGATTTAAAATCCCTGCCACTTTTTTATAGACATTAAATATTGATATGTGATTTTTGAACTTCCTCAACAATCGGATCGACCTGATCGAGGAGGTTGATCATATTTTCATACAGCTGATTCTTCCGAGTGATATCTCCGGATAACTGGTTGACTGTCTCGGATACGCCAACGTAGCCATCTCTGGCACTTAAGATATCTTCCTGAATCTGGTCTGCGGTTTCGTTACAGGTGTCGACAGCAGCGGCAATCTGCTGCTGTACCTCGATTACACCGTTGACAGAATCCTTAATATTGCCGAACAACTCGGTTGTCTTTTTTACCTGCTCCTGTTCATGTGAGAGCATCCGGTTTGCTGTTTCCATCGAAGCATTTAAGTTCGAAGCATCCTCCCGGAGCAATGCCATATTGGCATTTACGGTATCGACCAGTTTCTTGATTTCAGCCGAGAGTGTACTGACCTCAGTTGCGACAACGGCAAAGCCAAGTCCATGTTCGCCGGCACGGGCAGCCTCAATCGAAGCATTCAGGGAAAGCATGTTTGTCTGGTTGGCAATGCCGATAATACCGGACATGGTTTCCTGAATCTCATCAAAGCTGTTCTGGAATTTATTTAAGACTTCTACGACATGCTGGAAGTCTTTTAATACGTTGGAGGAGCTTTCCTGTAAGCTGTCGACATTTTCATTTGCCTGATCAGTTGCGGAGAGTACGCCGCTGACACTTGTCTCAATCTGGGAAGAAACTTCCACGATATTGGAGAATTCCTGTTTGATGGAATCCATGCCGGAAGCAACCTGGTCGGACTGGGCAAGGATCGTATCGAAGGAACCCTGAATATCGGAAATCTGGCTTGCGGTCTGCATTTCTTCTTCAATCAGGGATTTTCTGTTTTCTTTCAGACTTTTCGTAATCTGGGTAATCGGCTCTAAGCTTTGCTTTAAGGCAAGACCGGTTGCGGTTTCCGTTGGAACTCCATGTATTTCTGTTTTCTTTTTAAACATCATTGTTTATACCTCCTGAGTGTAATTATTCAAATGCGGCAAGCACAAGTGTCTGATTCATATGCTGGTTGTTATACTGTTGTCCGTCTCCGACAAAAATTGCAGCAGGTGTAGCCTTGCTGAATGAAGCGGCATAGTCTGTCAGGCAGCCATCCTCTGCAAATAGGTTCAGACGGTTTGCGCTGTCAAAGCCAAGCAGAAATGAGACAGGGGATGCCTGTATCGTGTTAAGCAGTTCTTCATGGATCTGCCAGTAGTCGTCGACATCCATGATATAGATGCTATCGTTCTCATAGATTGCTTTGCCGTTGAACATGACACCGTTTCGGTCAACAGACATCGCCTGGATAATACAGGTATCATCACCGAGAGCGCGGCCAAGTGGATGACGCGGCATGGCAGAGAGGATATCTTCAGGCTGCACACCAGTTTCCTCCTGGTAAAGCTCTAATGCAGGGACTCCGTCTAACTGGAACAACGTTTTTGTTCCGGGTTCCACCAGATTGGCAAAATGTGCACGACGGCTCTGTCGTTTGTAGATATTTTCCTTATAGAGGTGGATCTTGCCGCCTTTATTTTTAACAAATGCATATGCACAGCTTCGTGTATGGACTTTCCCGTTTAAAACCACACAGTGTTTCTCACCGAGCAGAACGCCATAAGCACTGGCACCGATCAGAGGAACTCCGGCTTCCTGTAAGGAATCATGGATGGTTGAAAGGACACGCTCTTCACATCCGGTCATAAATTCCAGACAGATTGTATTAGAATCACCTGGTTCGATCGTTTGCAGATTTTCAAGAAATGTGTGCATGGATTTGACTGGAGTTGTACGGACATTCTCAATCACACCGGTACATACTTCGACGCCTGCAAATCCGATTACAATGACCGCCTGTGTCAGGCGCATCTCTTTCGCAATACCGTCCCCGCTGGTACCGATCATCGGTGTGCCCGGATATTTTTCACCGAGCAGGGTGGCAGCAGATTCTATTTTTGAAAAGGGAGCAATCAGAATCAAGAAATCTGCTTTTTTCAATCCTGTAGTTGCTTCCGTTATGGCTGTTTCTACATGGTCCGCGCGACCAATGCCTACAAAACCTTTCATCTTAAGCCTCCGACTGCGACTATACTTATAGGGCATGTAAATGCGCAGTGAATTTACACGCGGAAATTCCGCGGCACCTAAATTTATTCTACCAAAAAATGGAGAAAAAGAATAGAGGAAAAGAAAAATGTTTAGAATAGGTAATATCTTGTATTTGCGGTAAAAGTTTGTTATAATGGCGTTTATCTGGATACTTATATGCTTAATTAAAGGGAGGTAGCTCGATGGGCTATTCAAAAGCGGAAACCGAAAAGAAACAGAGAAAACTCGTTTCCAAAACACAACGAAATACAAGAAAAGTGCTGGTTATACTTTTCAAAGTTATATTGGTTGGTATCATTGCAGTTATTATAGCCGGAGCCGGAGCCGGATTCGGTATGATGAAGGGGATTTTGGACAATGCACCGGATACCTCCAGTATCAATATTGTTCCGCAGGGATATCGGTCGAATATCCGGTCACAGGACGGTACGGTAGAAAAAGAGATTTCCACAATCGATTCGAACCGTGTTTATGTATATTATGACCAGATTCCGAGGGATATGGTCAATGCTTTTGTTGCGATTGAGGATCAACGGTTCTGGAAGCATAATGGTATTGATGTGCGAGGGATTTTCCGTGCGTTTGCGAAAGGTGCAGCAAGTGGTAATTTTAATGAGGGAGCATCAACACTCACGCAGCAGCTGATCAAAAATCAGGTATTCAATGTCGGGCTGGATGAGACGACATTTATGGATAAGCTGGAGCGAAAGATTCAGGAGCAGTATCTGGCAATCGAACTGGAAAAGCAGTATACAAAGGAAGAAATCGTTGAGTATTATCTGAATACGATTTATCTTGGACGTGGTGTCAGTGGTGTTCAGGCAGCCTCGGAGAAATATTTCGGTAAGGACATGACGGAGCTTACAATTTCTGAAATCGCAGTTATTGCAGGTATTCCACAGAACCCAAGCCGTTATGATCCGGTTGCCAATCCGGACGAGAACAAGAAACGGCGCGCAGAAGTTTTGAAGAAGATGCTGGAACAGGAATATATCACACAGCAGCAGTATGATGAAGCAGTTGCAGATGATGTATATGCAAGAATTGATGCAGAACATGAAGTACAGCTTGCAGAGTCTGACGTGAACAGCTACTATCAGGATGCGATTATAGATGATGTGATAGCTCTGTTTATGGATATGTATGGCTGTACAAAGGCAGAGGCTGAAAACAAGCTGTATACAGGTGGTTACGAAATCTATTCTGCACAGGATAAGGCAATTCAGAAGATATGTGATGATGTAATTAACGATCCGGAATATGTGGGTAATAGCACAAAGGTAGGTTTGAGTTACAAGCTGACGCTTCTGGGGGCTGACAAAGAAACAAATTACAATTACAGCATTGGGGATCTGACGAATTATTTCGCAGAACAGACAGGAAATTCAAAGTACAACAATATTTATCCGAGTGAACAGGATGCGAGGGCCGCAGCGGATACGTTTAAGGAAGCGATGCTCGAAGAGACAGGCGGAACGTATGTTGCAGAGGCATTCTCTGTATCACCGCAACCACAGTTTTCTTTCACAATCATGGATCAGCACACCGGATATGTAAAGGCGCTGGTTGGCGGACGTGGTACGAAGACAGTAAACCGTGCATTTAACCGTGCAACCGAGGGAGAGCGTCAACCTGGTTCTACATTCAAGATTGTTGCGGCCTATGCACCGCTGATTGACAGTGGTAAGGCGGGGCTTGCTACTTCCTTTAATGATGAACCATATCAGTATGCAAATGGCAATGAGGTTCGAAATGCCGGTGGCGGACATAGTGGATATTGTACGATTCGGAAGAGTATTGCAAGCTCTATTAACGTCTGTGCAGTAAAGGCAATTACAGAGGAAACACCGGATGCAGCATTTGAATATCTGCTGAAGTTTGGATATACAACTCTGGTAGACCAGGAGGTAGACAGCAATGGAACTCTGCTGACCGACAAGACGCAGGCGTGTGCACTGGGTGGTTTAAGTTACGGTGTCACAAACTATGAAATGACAGCTGCTTATGCATCCATTGCAAATGGCGGTGTCTACAATAAGCCGATCTTATATACGAAGATATTAGACCATGACGGAAACGTCGTGGTGGACAATACAACACCGACTTCCCACGAAGTAATCAAGGCGACAACGGCATGGCAGCTGATTGAGGCGATGAAGTCGGTTGTCACAAGTGGAACAGGTACGCCGGCGAGATTGCAGTCAGGTATGACATGTGCGGGTAAGACAGGTACGACGTCAGAAAACTATGACCTTTGGTTCTGTGGCATGACACCATATTATACAGCATCCATCTGGATGGGATATGACAGCAATGTCGACATGGGTGGACAGAATACACATAAGTATATGTGGCGTGATATCATGGATCAGATTGTGGAGTTAGAAGGACAGGACACATCCGCAGATTTTGAGAGACCGGAAGGTATTACAACAATCAGTGTGTGCGAGATCACAGGCTTGCTTCCGAGTGAAGGTTGTCCAACCTCTTCCGATTATTATGCACAGGCAGACATTCCATCACAGAGATGTAGCGGGCATGAAGCGATTGAATTCTGTACTGAATCACATAAACGGGCAAACAGTGGATGTCCTGAGAAGGTATCATTTACCGTAGAAATCGATAAGGACGGAAATAAGAAGCTGGTAGGCTCTGATGGTGAATCAGCAGATGGATATATATACACAGATGAAATATGTGATATCCATACACCATTGGAAGAGGGGGAGATTGAGCTTTCATCTTCTGCAGGAGAAGGAGGAACGATTTCACCAACAGTTAAGGTTGCAAAAGGTTCGAATGTGACATTCTATATTACGCCACATAATGGGTATCGAATTAAAGATGTACTTGTAAATGGAATGAGTTATGGCGCGATTTCAAGCTTTACATTTAATGATGTACAGGGAAATGGAAGTATAAGTGCTATATTTGAACCGGTTGGGGGAACAACTCCGGTAATACCGGATCCTGCACCGACGACGCAGGCACCAACAACGCAGGCACCGGAGCCATCAACACAGGCACCAACAACGCAAGCATCGGATCCTGCGGCACAGGTGCCACAGGTGCCACAGACATGATATAATGGAGCATACTGATGTGTGCGCAGGTCATCACGCTATCGCTTGGTGACCTATAATAAAAGAAGTATCTGAGAACAGTTTTATGACTGCTATCAGATACTTCTTTTTGTAAAAGGGAAGCTTCAATTCTTTGGCATCTTCGGAGAGAAGATGAGGGAAGCGAAGTAAGAAAAGATCAATGCTGCGGAGGTTCCGACAGCTGCCATTTTGAAACCACCACGGAACAGGCCGAGAAAGCCATCTTCGTTAACTGCATCCTTGATTCCTTTCCACAGATTGTAGCCGAATCCGGTCAATGGTACAAATGCCCCGGCTCCTGCAAAATTTATAAAAGGCTCGTAAATGCCAACCGCCCCTAAGATTACGCCCAGGCAGACTAAGATCACCATGACACGTCCGGGCATAAGCTTGGTTGTATCCATCAGAATCTGCGACAGTACGCAGATGATACCCCCAATGACAAATGCAAGAATATAGTCCATATAGAAAACCTCCTGTCTATGATATAATGAAGCACGCAGATGCGTGCGCAGGTCATCACGCTAACGCGTGGTGACATATGATATAATGAAGCACGCAGATGCGGCTATGAGTCAATGTGTTCAATTACAACTGCATGCGCAACACCGGGAATCGTCTGTCCTTCGTTGAAGCTGACCGTAGAAAGTAAGGCGCCGGTAGGAACAAATAACACACGCTTCCATTCGTCAGCCTCTAACTGATGCAGGATATAGCCGGCAAGAGTGACAGCCGCACAGCCACAGCCACTGCCTCCGCTGTGGGTATCCTGTTCCTCGTTGTCAAAGATACAGACGCCACAATCCATATGCTGTTTTTCAATATCATAGTCGTTGTCCCGCAACAGCTTTATCAGAATCTCACTGCCGACTTTTCCAAGATCTCCGGTAATAATTCTATCAAAATGGGATGGCTTGACAGTAAGATCTTCAAGACACTGGTAGATGACATCTGCCGCGGCTGGTGCCATACAGGCGCCCATGTTCATGTTGTCACGTACCCCGTAATCTACGATTTTGCCCGTTGTTACGGAAGTGATGCGTGGATATTCTTTCATCGGCTGATCCGGGGTGGTTGCAGATACAAGGAACGCCCCGCTTCCGGTCACTGTCCAGGTGGAAGAGAGTGGACGCTGGTTGCCGTATTCCAATGGAAAGCGGAACTGCTTTTCTGCACCGCCGAAGTGACTGCTGGTCACAGCGATGACATGAGAGGCATAGCCTGCATTCACAGTCATGGCTGCAAGTGACAATGCTTCACCGCAGGTGGAGCAGGCACCATACAGACCGAAAATCGGAATCTGGAAATCCTTCAGGCCAAATGTAGAACCGATCAACTGACCGAGCAGATCGCCACCGAAGATATAACGGATATTCTCCTTGGCAATGCCGGATTTCGTGATGGCAGTCTGTACCGCCCTGCGCACCATTTCGGATTCACCTTCCTCCCACGAGTCCATGCCGAAGGCAGGATCTGGTTCAATCTGGTCGAAATAGGAGGCGAGAGGTCCTTGCCCTTCCATGTCACCGACGATGGAGGCACGGCTTAAAATTGCTGGCGGATAGGCAAAACGTATGGTCTGTTTGCCGACAGCCTGATTTAGTTTTTCTTGTTCGTTCTGATTCATAGTAACTCCTTTCTGGATAATCTGTTATTACAGCAGTCTGAAGATCCAATAGATGAAACCGGCGACAAAGCTTACTACGATACCGAATAGGATAACCGGTCCGGCAATCGTGAACACTTTGACACCTTTTCCGAACACCTCGCCCTCTTTTTTATATTCAATCGTTGGGGCGGCAACGGAATTCGCAAATCCGGTAATTGGAACCAAAGCGCCGGCACCACCATATTTCGCGAGTGGCTTGTAGAGGTTTAACCCCGTAAGCAGGACGGAGAGAACTACAAGCAGGATCGAACAGACGCTCATTGCATCCGCCTCGTCATAATGAAACTGTGTTGTACATACATTGAAGATCACCTGACCGAGCAGACAAATGCATCCGCCGACAAGAAAGGCATGCAGGCAGTTTTTGAAGCAACTGTGCTTCGGTGTGATCGCTTTGACATAACGGTTATACTCCTGGTCATTTTGCTTTACTTTCATAGAGATAAACTCCTTTCATTATAGTTTAAGATGGGAAAAACAGAATCTGCCAGGCACATCCGAGCGCCTTCCCCAGAGCAGCTGCGGCAATCACGTAAGGCAGCCACGTCCGGACCCCTAAGCGGCGGGATAAGATTGGCATGACCTGCAAGGTTTCTGCCAAAGCGCCGGCGAGACAGCCGATGAAGATTCCGCCGAACAGGTTGAAGATGCTGAAGCCTGCAAGACCAGCCGGAATCCGGAGATTGAACAGATAAACAGCATTTCCAACCGTGACACCTGCGATAATCAGAGCTTCAAGCCGGTGGATGCTTTTGCCGGATTTCATCTGTTCCGCCAGCTTGTCGAAGATACCAAGCATCGTAATAAACGCAACAAAACCAGCAGAGACGGCGCTTCCGGCGCAGATACAGAAGAAACAGTAGGCAATTGTTTTAATCAACATCAAGACTTGTTCCCTCCCGTGCGCTGTCGACAACGATCGCGTCGTTGACATCCCGCTCATATAATCGCATCTGCACCTGCAGAGGTGTCGGATCATCGGCTTTTTTGTGGTTTAATCCGTGATTGAAGAAGAGCAGCATGCCGAAGAACAGTCCGACGCAATAAGATAATATGCCGAATTTGTATCCGGCATCGGTCGTGCCGGCATCCAGACCGGTAAACATAAAATACAAATCCTGCAGCAAATCGATTGCACCGACGTCTCCGTTGTAGGACATGATAGAATAAGCGGTCCCGAAAAAAGCGAGTACCATCAGAAATAAAGCTTTGATTTTCCCGGTGCGTTTATGTCCGTCATTTAAGTTCCGGTAATAGACGACACAATCCTGACTGCCGATGTTCTGGACGGTCACGGTTTTATCGTATTTCAGGATTTCTCCGATCACAGCGAGTGCATTGACAACGGATTGCCCCTGTTCATTGTCGTGAAATGTAAACAGTTTAATTTTCTTTACATTGTGCATAATATCCGGCTGGCTGCAAAAGACGGATGCGATATCTTCGATGTGTACTTGCTTAGACGCAACCATTGTACTTGCATCGAGGGAAAGATATATGGTTGTTTCTGCTTGCTCTGTATGATTCATAATGCATTCCCTTCCGTTTACTGATTGATTTGATATATATGGATAGTATGAGAATTTTTTGCAGGTATATCCTGTTAAATTCTAGCAAGAACATTTCTTTTTTTGTCGAGTTATGGTAGAATGAAAAATAATTATGGTTTGAAATTGATTCAGGAAGGAATACAAATCAGAATATGGAATTAGAACAGATACGAAAAAGGATCAATGAGGTAGATGATGAGATGCATCATCACTTTGCCGATCGTCTGTGGTACTCAGAAGAGGTGGCTGAAACAAAGCTGCAAACAGGGGATAGTGTCTATAAGCCGGAACGGGAAAGACAAGTGTTTGAGCGTTTTCCAGGTGAGCAGGACGAAGAAAAACTGTATCGCCTGTATGTGCGGAAGGTCATGCAGTTATCGAGGTATCATCAATACGGGATTTTCCTCAAACAGGAAATCGTGGATGCAGAGTTCGAGACCTTGTATACCGCAGTGAAGACAGCACTCGGCGAATCCGGCAACACGGATGTATGTGTAAAAATCGAATTGACACCCGATCCGCAGAGGAAACAGGGAATGTCTATACAGGATATGCTTTCCATACTCGGAGACTTCGGAACCGAAGTTACCGCAGTGGAATACGAAGGTAAGAAAGTAAGAGTGACCGTGCGTGTGACCGGCATAGATTCCCTCGAATCACAACGAAGGTTATTCTACATGTTATACAAGGAAAGTGTGACGTATAATATGTGTGTTGTTTAATTGTATGGGATATGTATATTAGGATAATTGCGAAATAAGTATCGTAAATATAAGTTATATATCATTACAATTCTTAAGCAGACCATTGAAGCACGCCGGTACTTAATGAACTGCAAACTTGTTTGCTGTGAATTTAGTACCGCTGCGTGATGAACTGAGCGAGAGCGTGTCTGCGTAGAATTTGTAATGATATATAACTATTGGTATGTATATATTTCGCAATTATCCGGATTTTAGATGATTATTAACATAATAGGAGGAACACAATGCTTATAATGGATGGTCACGTCGTCGATCCTGCAACCGGATTGCATGAGATCGCAGACGTATTGATTGAACAGGATTGTATAAAGAAGATATATGTGCGAAGCCGCGGTGAGCAGGCAGATTACCATGAAGCACAGGTAAACGGACATCTTGTGATTGATGCAAAAGGTAAATATGTCATGCCAGGATTTATCGATCTGCATGTGCATTTTCGGGATCCGGGACTGACATACAAGGAGGATATCATCACCGGATCGCGTGCGGCAGCAGCGGGTGGTGTGACAACTGTCTGTGCTATGCCGAATACAAAACCGGTTGTCGATAATGTGGAAGTGCTGCAGGATATTTTAAAACGTGCGGAGCATGCGTATGTGCATGTGAAGCAGCTTTCCTCCATCACGAAAGGCATGGAGGGAAAAGAGCTTGTCGATATGGAAGCCATGTTAAAGGCAGGTGCAGTTGCATTTTCCGAGGATGGCAAGAGTGTTATGGATATCCGCGTGTACCGCGAGGCGATGAAGAAAGCTTCTGGGCTTGGTGCTGTGATCATGGCACACTGCGAGGATAAGGATCTTGTTGGAAACGGCGTGTTAAATGAGGGTGTGGCATCGGAGAAGTTCGGTGTGCCGGGAATCCCGAATTCCGTGGAGGATGTCATCACGGCACGTGATATTTTCCTCGCACATGAGACAGGGGCGAAGCTTCATATCTGCCATTGTTCGACGATTGGTACCGTCGAGCTTATGCGGATGGCGAAGCGGCTTGGCGCGCATGTCACAGCGGAGGTCTGTCCACATCATTTCACATTGACGGATGCAGATATCAAGGAAGCGGATAGCAACTACAAGATGAATCCGCCACTTCGGACGGAGAAGGATGTAAAGGCGCTGGTGGAAGGCCTGGTAGATGGAACGATGCCGGCAATCTCTACCGATCATGCGCCACATTCCGCAGAAGAGAAGGCTCAGTTCTTCGATAAGGCACCATTTGGAATCGTCGGATTAGAGACGTCTGCCGCACTTACGTATACAGCACTCGTAGCGCCGGGTCTTATGGATATCATGGATATGGCAACGAAGATGAGCTACAATCCGGCGAAGATCATCGGCATCGATGACAAGTACGGAAGACTGACACCTGGAGCGAAGGCGGATATCGTAATCTTCGATCCGGAAGAAACCTGGGTGGTCGATCCGGTTAAGTTTGAATCGAAGGGACACAATACCCCATATACCGGACAGACATTGGTTGGAAAAGTTCTGACGACCATCGTAGATGGTGAGCTCCGCTATAATGGGGCAATTATAGAAGACCAGTAGGAGACCGCCGAACGAATGTGAGGGCACAAATTATTAGGAGGACAAATAAATGATTAACGAATTAGTAGCACAGATTGAGAAGAAGGACGCACCAATCGTAGTTGGATTAGACCCGATGCTTTCCTATGTACCAGAGTATATCCAGAAGAAAGCATTTTCTGAGTATGGAGAGACCTTAAAAGGTGCAGCCGAGGCAATCTGGGAGTACAATAAAGGCATTATCGATGCAACTTACGATCTGATTCCGGCAGTAAAACCGCAGATCGCAATGTATGAGCAGTTTGGAATCGAGGGACTTATCGCATTCCACAAGACATGTGCGTATGCAAAGGAGAAGGGACTTGTAATCATCGGTGACATCAAGCGTGGTGACATCGGCTCCACATCCACTGCATATGCAGTCGGACACCTGGGAAAAGTTCAGGTTGGAAGCAAGGAATATGCCGGATTTGATGAGGATTTCGTGACTGTCAACCCATATCTTGGAACCGATGGTGTGAAGCCATTTGTGGATGTATGCAAGCAGTATAACAAGGGTATTTTTGTACTTGTGAAGACCTCAAACCCATCCTCTGGTGAGTTCCAGGATCAGCTTATTAATGGCCGTCCGTTGTACGAGCTTGTCGCTGAGAAGGTCGTTGAGTGGGGTGAAGCCTGCATGGGCGATACATACAGCAACGTCGGATGTGTGGTTGGTGCGACATACCCGGAGATGGGGAAGGTACTCCGGAAGCTGATGCCGAAGACATACATCCTCGTACCGGGCTACGGTGCGCAGGGTGGTAAGGCAGCAGATCTCGTACATTACTTCAATCCGGATGGACTTGGCGCAATCGTCAACTCTTCCCGTGGCATCATTGCTGCTTACAAGCAGGACAAATACGCATCCTTCGGTGAGACCGGATATGCGGATGCGAGCCGCCAGGCAGTGAAAGATATGATCGCCGACATTAACGGCGCCAGAGCAAACCGCTAATAAATAAGGCAGCAGATTTATCGATACATTTTAGTAGATGTGTATAAATGTAATTGTGAAACTGATTCATAATGTAGATTGCATGTGTTTTCATACACATTCATGACATATATCATATGTTTGGAACTTAGAAGTTCTTGATGTTCTGGATGTAACAGCAATGTTTGAACACGATGTTCAAACAAGCCGCCACTGAGCCAAGGATGGCGAATTGGCGGCGGTTGCGTACGGTACTAATAAATGAATCAGAACATCTAGTACTTCTTAGTTCCAATACATGATATAGGAATGAAGTGTATGGAAATACATGCTTTGGAACATGTGCAAATCAGTTTCACAATTATAGAATATAAGAGGAGTCGAAAATGGGAAAGATAAAGATGGAGGCGAAGATCGTCCGTCAGGACGAGATCGCCACAGACATATATTCAATGGTAATACAGGCACCGGAGATTGCCGGTCAGGCAGTACCGGGACAGTTTATTGACTTGTATTCCGCAGATGGAAGCAAGCTGCTTCCACGTCCGATCAGTCTGTGTGAGATTGATCGTGTAGCAGGTACACTCCGGATCGTATATCGTATTGCGGGAAAGGGCACAAAGGAATTCTCGATGCTTACCTCCGATCATACGATCACGATACTCGGACCACTCGGAAACGGATTTACGAAGAAAGATAAGAAGGCAATCCTGATCGGCGGCGGAATCGGTATTCCACCGATGCTGCAGCTTGCGAAAGAGCTTACATGCGAGAAGTCCATCGTGCTTGGATTCCGTGATGAGGAATTCTTATCCGAGGAATTTGAACCATATGGAACAGTTTACAAATCCAGCGATAACGGCGCGATCGGTGTCAAAGGAACGGTTATGGATGCAATTCGCGAGTACGGCATCGAGGGTACAGAAATCTATGCCTGCGGACCAACACCGATGCTTCGTGCGATTCGGAGCTATGCACTAGAACATGGTATCGAAGCACAGTTATCCTTAGAAGAGCGTATGGCATGTGGTGTGGGTGCCTGCCTTGCCTGCGTATGCAAGTCGAAGGAGATTGACGACCATTCACAGGTGAAAAATAAGCGTGTATGCAAGGATGGCCCTGTATTTTATGCTGAGGAGGTGGAGCTTTGATGAATACAAAGGTAAGTATTGCAGGTGTGGAGCTTAAGAATCCGATCACCGTTGCATCCGGTACATTTGGCTCCGGTATGGAATACGACGAGTTCGTAGACCTAAATCTCCTTGGAGCGGTAACGACAAAGGGCGTAGCGAATATTCCGTGGCCGGGAAACCCGACCCCGCGTGTGGCAGAGACTTATGGTGGCATGATGAATGCGATTGGGTTGCAGAATCCGGGAATTGATACATTTGTGAAGCGGGATATCCCATTCTTAAAGGAGAAGGATACGAAGATTATCGTCAATGTGTGTGGAAAAAGCACCGAAGATTATCTGGACGTTGTGGAGCGGCTTGGCGATGAGCCGGTTGACCTTCTGGAAATCAACGTATCGTGCCCGAACGTGAAAGAGGGTGGTATTGCATTTGGACAGGATCCAAAAGCCCTGTATGATATCACGAAGGCAATCAAGGCGAAGGCGAAGCAGCCAATCATCATGAAGCTTTCTCCGAATGTCACAGATATTACGGAGATGGCGAGGGCAGCTGAGGCAGCCGGAAGTGATGCACTTTCCCTGATTAACACCTTGACCGGAATGAAGATTGATATAAAGCGCCGTGCATTTGCAGTTGCAAACAAGACAGCGGGTGTGTCCGGTCCGGCGATTCATCCAATCGCGGTGCGTATGGTATATCAGGTGGCAAATGCCGTGAAGCTGCCGATCATCGGTATGGGCGGCGTGATGAATACCGAGGATGCATTGGAGATGATCATGGCCGGTGCGACTGCAGTTGCGGTCGGAACAGCGAATTTCCACAATCCATATGCAACGGTTGAGATTATAAAAGGAATTGAGGAATATATGCAGGCAAACGGGGTAGATGATATCAACACCCTGATTGGCTGTGTAAAATAAATGATTATGGGTTTGTTCAAGAAACGAAGATATTATTTTACAGATTCATCGTTTGCGGGCGATACGATCATCGCAGACTGCATGGGTGGAATCGCACTTATAATCGAGGTTGTCAGTGTGATTGTGTCCATTGCGACGGCGGGACATGTGCCGGAGGTGTTCGGCGTGCTTTACATCATCGCCATGCTGCTGTCCATCGTTGGAGAGATCTTTGCACGCATGGGTCTGCAGTCCCAGAAGGGCGGCGTGCGTGGCAAGCGAATCTCCATCTGGCTGAACATCGTATCCTTTGTGGTTCCGGTCATAATCATTTTATTAGGCAGATTTTAAAGTCTTCGGACGAGGTAGGAGGAAACTATGAACGACGCAGATTTGCAGGAGCGTATGCAGCTTGCGATAGAACGAGTCAGTGAAATAAAGGAAGAGGATCAGCCAATCTGGGACACACTTGCCAAGATGGATGCAGGCGCGCAGAAGCTTAAAACGTATTTTGACAGTGTGGCGGAATTCATTCTGTATGTGTATGACGTGTACGAGATCGTGTCACAGCCGGGTAAGATCGACCTTCCGCTTTCAAAATTACAGGAGATCAATCACAATTTATATGCGGATATTTTACCAGAACATTACGAGGTAAGCTTTGCGAACCCGGATTATGCGGTGGAAAAACTTGGTGAATATGGCAAATATTTATGCATGTTATACGCGGAGATCCGTGCTATGATTGCGTACGCGTATGAGGATGAGATGCAGGCGATGGTTTCCCTGATGGAGCTTTTCTTAGAGGTGTATGGAATTTTTACCGCATCCGGGGATGAGAAGCTTCCGGACGAGAAGGAGATCAAAGAAGCTATCTATTATTATATGTATGACTATGCGGATGTGCTTGTATCAAGAAGAATCCGGGAGACGGTTACATGCGTGAACCCATTTGCATATGACGTCATCATGCAGAGTGATCTTATGACACCGGATTATCTGTATGCGTATGGTGAATATATCGGTGAAAATGAACTCCGGATGGCACAGTATTTAGCGAGGCTTCCGGAGGAGAAAATCGAAAGTCTGGCACGCACGTACGTGCAGGGCTTTATCAAGGGCTTTGAGACGATGCGAATCGATATCAGCCCGAAAAAAACTGTCAATATCCGCTATGCGATCGGACAGGAGCGCATGGTGAAAGCGGCAATCCGCATGTTCGAGCAGGAAGGATTGTCTGCGATTTTGTTCCGGTATCCGGTCAGCCGTATGAACCGGAAGGGAACAATCCGTACCGGATACGCTGCGACGCCGGCGAACAAGCAGTATGAGTATGACCATGCGGGCGATGATGCAGTCTTCTTTGACCGTGCGTACATGGAGCGTAAGCTCGAAGTCATGGAGCAGACCTATGAGCAGGAGAAAGAAGCTGCCCGTGTCTATGCAGGACCTGCGGTCATTGAAGTGTTCGGCGAAGAGCCGTTTGCTCCACAGACGAAGCCGACAGTCTGGAAATTATCCGACAAGCAGCAGAAGATGTCTGTGGAATATGGGTCGAAGGCAGCGGAGATCACAAACCGCTACATTCCGCACGATCAGTACAGCTTCACGATCATCGCATATCCAATCCAGGAGATTGGTGCGGATTTCGAGGAGATCTTCGATGCTGTTGTGGAAGTCAATACGCTTGATAATGAGAAATACAAATCCATCCAGCAGACGATGATCGACTGCCTTGATGACGCGCAATACGTGCAGGTGCTTGGCAAGGATGGCAACCAGACGGACATGAAAGTGATGCTGCACAAGATCGACCGCAAGACACAGACAAACTTCGAGAACTGCCTGGCAGATGTGAATATCCCGCTCGGCGAAGTATTTACTTCTCCGGTACTCAACGGCACGGAGGGAACGCTGCATGTGAGCCGGGTATATCTGAATGAATTAAAATACACAGATCTGAAACTTACCTTCAAGGACGGAAAGGTCGCGGATTATACGTGTAAGAATTTCGCAGATGAGACAGAAAATAAACGGTTTATCAAGGAGAATCTGCTGTTCCATCATGAGACACTTCCGATCGGAGAATTTGCAATCGGTACGAACACGACAGCGTATGCGATGGCAAGAAAATACGAAATCTTATACAAGCTCCCGATTCTGATCGTAGAGAAGATGGGACCGCATTTTGCAGTCGGTGATACCTGTTACAGCTACAGCGAGGACAGCCGTCTGTACAATCCGGATGGCAGGGAGATCGTAGCCAAAGAAAATGAATGTTCCGCACTCCGAAATTCCGGGGACAAAGAGGCACGGGCAGGTGCGTATTTCAACTGCCATACCGATATTACGATCCCATATGAGGAGATCGGCGGAATCTATGCAGTAAAATCGGATGGCACGAAGACGGCAATCATTGAAGACGGAAGATTCGTGCTTCCGGGTACGGAAGCGTTGAATGAAGCATTGCAGTAAGCGCGTTATGACAGGAATTTTGTCAGGAATCAGTCATGGACTCCTGATGGAAGTTATAGAAACATTACAAAAATAAAAGACACAGGAAGGAAGAAAAAATGAGTACGAAAAAGATCGGTGATCTGATTACAGATAACATGGGGGTATATGAAGGAAAAACAAAGCTTTCGTTCGGAAAGCTGGTATTGCTCGGTATGCTGGCAGGTGCTTTCATTGCGATTGGTGCATCAAGCAGCAGCGCGGCGGTTTACGGAATCAGCAATACAGGACTTGCGAAGTCGTTAGCAGGTGCAATCTTCCCGGTGGGACTGATGTTTGTTGTGCTGATTGGCGCAGAGCTTTTCACAGGTGACTGCCTGATGTCATTTGCTGTATTTGACAAGCGGATCAAGCTTCTTGATATGATCCGGGTATTGGTAGTTGTATTTATCACGAATCTGATTGGCGCGTGCATCGTGGTTGTTCTGGTCAATCGTTGTGGACAGCTTGACTATGGAAACGGCGCACTTGCAGCAGCGACAATTAAGACCGCTTATAATAAGATGAATTTAAGCTTCATGAAAGCATTTACATCCGGAATCATGTGTAACATCCTTGTATGTCTGGCAGTGCTTCTGGCAGGTGTATGTCAGGATGCGATTGGAAAGATCTTTGCATGTTTCTTCCCAATCTGGGCGTTCGTGATTGCAGGTTATGAGCACTGTGTGGCAAATATGTACTATATTCCTGCAGGACTTCTTGCAAAGCATGGCGAGGCATACTATGATGCGGCAATTATGGCAGGCATGACACAGGATCAGCTTGATTCGATGACAGTTGGTAAGTTCTTCCTGAACAACCTCCTTCCGGTCACACTTGGAAATATCGTCGGTGGCGTCGTATTCGTAGCGTTACCACTGTATCTGATCTACAGAAATAAAAACAAGGCAGAAGTGTAAATCTTCTGCAGAAAGGACGTGAAATATGGCAAAACGTGTAATATGGATCGTACTTGACAGTGCAGGAATCGGAGCGGAACCGGACGCAGATAAGTTCGGCGATGTAGGTTCCGATACATTTGGACATATTTTAGAGACATATCCGGATGCAAAATTCGATAATCTGACGAGGCTTGGACTTCGGGCGATTGAGAAAACATCGTTTTACGATGCAGCAACAAAGAACGATGTGATTGGTGTGTATGGAAAGGCACAGGAGTTATCGAATGGCAAGGATACGACAACCGGACACTGGGAGATGATCGGGATTCACACGAAGCACGCATTCCCGACATATCCAAATGGATTCCCACAGGAGATTATCGATGCGTTTATCGAGCAGACCGGTTGTGGAGCTATCTATGGAAACAAAGTTGCTTCCGGTATCCCGATTATTGCGGAATATGGAGAAGAACACATGAAAACCGGATATCCGATCATCTATACGTCGGCAGATTCGGTATTCCAGATCGCGGCGTCCGAGGAGAAGGTCGGACTTCCGCGGTTGTATGAGATGTGCGAGATTGCAAGAAGGATTTTAGTCGGCGAACATGGCGTCGGACGCGTGATCGCAAGACCATTTGTACGAAAAGACGATGGCTTCGAACGGACGAGCAATCGGCGCGATTATGCGTTAGAGCCGTCGGAACACAATGTGCTGGTGCATCTGGCAGACGCGGGTGTGCGGGTATGCGGAGTGGGTAAGATCAGTGATATCTTCCACGGCAGTGGTATCTGCACTTCGGTGCATACAACCGGGAACACCGATGGTATGCAGAAGACGCTTGACTATATGCAGACAGAACCGGAGGGACTGATCTTCACGAATCTGGTTGATTTCGATATGAAATACGGACACCGCCGGGATACGCTTGGCTATAAGAATGCGCTCGAAGAATTCGATGCATGGCTGCCGAAGCTGTATGCACAGATGACGGACGAGGATATTCTGATCGTGGATGCCGATCATGGCTGTGATCCGACATTTAAGGGAACCGACCACACACGGGAATATATTCCGATTCTGATGTATGGAAAGGGATTGAAGCAGGGAACAGATCTTGGCACAAGGCCGACCTTTGCGGATATTGGCAAGACCGTGGAGGAGTACCTGCTTGGAAGCTGTGTGGATGATGCGAAGGCAATTGGGAACAGTTTCTTAAAAGAAATCATGTAGTTACGATAGGGGTGACGTTGGATGTATCGAATGTACGATATGATCATGAAGAAGCGGAGCGGTGCAGAGCATACCACAGATGAAATCCGTTTTATCGTGGAAGGGTTTACGAAGGGAGAAATCCCGGATTATCAGATGAGTGCGTGGTTGATGTGTGTCTATTATAAGGGTATGACACACGACGAGACCTGCGCACTGACACATGCGATGGCACAAAGCGGCGATCAGTTAAGTCTTGCAGCCATCCACGGTGTGAAGGTGGATAAGCATAGTACCGGAGGTGTCGGGGATAAGACGACATTTATCGTGGCACCGATCCTCGCAAGTCTGGGCGTACCGGTTGCGAAGATGAGCGGCAGAGGGCTCGGACACACGGGTGGTACGATAGATAAGCTGGAGGCGATTCCGGGCTTCTGTGTGAGTATCCCAGAGGAAGAATTTATCGAGCATGTGAATTCCATGAAGCTGGCGCTCGTCGGACAGACAGGTGATCTGGCACCGGCAGATAAGAAAATCTATGCGCTGCGTGATGTGACGGCGACGGTCGACAGTCTGCCGCTCATTGCATCTTCGATTATGAGCAAGAAGCTTGCGGCAGGGGCGGATGCGATCGTACTGGATGTGAAATGTGGCAGTGGCGCATTTATGAAGAACGAGGCAGATGCGAAGGCACTGGCACAGATCATGGTTGACATCGGCAAATCCGCGGGCAGAACATGTTATGGTGTGATTACCGATATGAATGAACCGCTCGGCTGCAAGGTCGGCAATGCGCTCGAAGTGATCGAGGCGGTGCAGGTGTTGGCAATGAAGGATGTGAAGGCATATCTGAAACCCGATTTATCATTGGTTGAAGATAATAACACTTCTACCCGCGAGGGCTACGACAGGCATGGCATTCATCGCCTGCTTACCGTGTCGCTCACACTGGCGGCATACATGTATATGGCGGCAGGTAAATCGGATGATTTTGAAGCTGCGAAGGCACAGTGTGAAAAAGCAATCGAGAGCGGTGCGGCGCTTGATAAGTTCAAAGAGTTCGTGGAAGCACAGGGTGGCGATGGCAGTTACATCGACGATGTGAACAAATTCCGGCTCGCGGCAAACTGTGTTCCAATCGTCTGCGAAGAGGATGGATATCTGGCAGCCTGCAACACAAGCGAGGTTGGCATGGTAAACCTCATCTTAGGCGGCGGACGTGCGACGAAGGACAGCACGATCAACTTAGGTGTCGGGCTCGATATCAGAAAGCATCTGGGCGATGTGGTGCGAAAAGGCGACGTGCTTGCCTATATGTATATCGATGATATGGGTGTATTTGAAGAGGCAAAGAAACGGTTGCTTGGGGCATATACGGTTGAGCAGAAACAAATAAAACCAGAGAAACTTGTGAAAGATATAGTGGCGTAGGAACTACAATAACATAACAGCAACAAATACTGTTTCCTTTATCAGGAGATAGTGATACAATACAATATATTTAACATCAAGGAGGCAGAACAAATGAGAGTAGCAGTGATTATGGGATCCACAAGTGATCTTCCGAAAGTAGAACCGGCAATTAAGATTCTGAAGGATTATGGCGTACAGGTTGATGTGCGGTGCCTGTCCGCACACCGTGCACATGCAGGACTTTCCGCATTTATTGAGGAAGCAAACGGAAACGGCACAGAAGTGTTTATTACAGCCGCAGGTATGGCAGCCGCACTTCCGGGCGTTGTTGCAAGCCAGACCGTACTTCCGGTTATCGGTGTTCCAATCTCCGGTTCCGTACTCGATGGACAGGACGCACTTTACTCTATCGTGCAGATGCCATCCGGAATTCCGGTTGCAACCGTAGCGATCAATGGTGCAAAGAATGCCGCATATCTCGCATTGCAGATCATCGGTGTACAGCATAAGGAAGTGCAGGAGAAGCTCCTTGCAGAGAGAAAGCAGATGGAAGAAAGCGCCATGAAGGCAAACGAAGAGGTTATCGCAAAATATAACTAGGAACCGATAACTTGCAGAGACAACACCAATTTTTAACAAAATTCCATTTTACTTTACTATCTTTATCAAGTATAATAAAAGCAACGTGGATTTCACGGTATGAAGATGAGAGTTATAGGAGGGTTTTATTACAATGGGAATTTTACAGAGATTTAAAGACATTATGGCTTCAAATATCAATGCACTTCTCGATAAGGCGGAAGATCCGGAGAAGATGATTGATCAGACACTTCGCAACCTGACAAAGGATCTGGCAGAAGTGAAGAAGGAAACAGCTGCCGTTATGGCAGATGAGCAGAGATGCAAGCGTGAGCTTGATGAAGTGAATTCTGAGATTACGAAGATGCAGGCATACGCAGAGAAGGCACTTCTTGCCGGAAACGAAGCAGATGCCATGAAGTTCTTAGAGCAGAAGAACCAGCTTACAGCGAAGCAGGCAAGCTTGCAGCAGACCTATGATGTTGCAGCTGCAAATGCGATGAAGATGCGTCAGATGCATGACAAGCTTGTGACAGATATCAACCAGCTTGACTCCCGCCGTGATGCAATCAAGGCGAAGATGAAGGTTGCTAAGACGCAGGATCGTCTGAACAAGATGACAAACAATCTGTCAGATTCAGCAAGCAGCATGGCTGCCTTTGATCGTATGGAAGCAAAGGCGAACGCAATGCTTGATCAGGCAAATGCCATGACCGAATTAAATCAGACAACACAGGAGAGTGGCATCGACAGTTTAGCAGCCAAGTATGATGCAGCTCCGAATGCAGCTGTACAGGATGAACTGGCAGCGATGAAGGCAAAGTTAGGTTTACAGTAAACCGATGCCGGGATTAAATGACAAACAGTTAGAGGCCTGTTGTACAACCGACGGGCCTTTACTTATTTTAGCTGGTGCGGGCTCCGGAAAAACCAGAGTGATCACGCACCGGATCGCATATCTGATTGATGAGATGTCAGTCAATCCATACAATATACTGGCAATCACATTTACGAACAAGGCTGCGGCAGAGATGCGGGAACGAGTAGACAATCTGGTAGGATTTGGCGCAGAGAGTGTGTGGGTATCGACGTTCCATTCGATGTGCGTGCGGATCCTGCGTAAACATATTGACAAGATCGGTGGAACAAGCAGTTTCACGATCTATGATGCAAGTGAACAGAAGACGGTTGTAAAAGAAGTGTTAAAATATCTGCAATTAGATCCAAAGCTATATCCGGAGCGTGCGATGCTTTCGGCGATATCAAAGGCGAAGGAAGGGTATATGACACCGGACGATTACGAAAAAGCACATGCAGCAAGTTTCCGGGATCAGAAGATTGCAGAGGTTTACCGGGAGTATCAGAAACGTCTGCAGAGCAATAATGCACTTGATTTTGACGATCTGATCTTCAAGACAATCTTCCTTTTTGAGACGAATCCGGATGTGCTTGCCGAATATCAGACTCGGTTTAAGTATATTATGGTGGATGAGTATCAGGATACGAACCATACACAGTTTATATTGGTGAAGATGCTGGCGGCAAAATATCGGAACTTATGTGTCGTAGGTGATGACGATCAGAGTATCTATAAGTTTCGTGGCGCGAACATCTATAATATACTGAATTTTGAGGAAGAATATCCGGATGCCAAGGTGGTAAAGCTCGAGCAGAACTATCGTTCGACAGCGAACATCTTGAATGCAGCAAATGCAGTCATTGCGAACAATGAGGGCAGAAAGGATAAACGTCTCTGGACAGAGCAGGAAGACGGAGACAAGATTACATTTACCAGATATGGGACAGAATATGAGGAGGCGACAGGCGTCGCATCCCGCATCAAAACATTGAAGAATCAGGGAATATCGCTCGATGATATTGCAGTCTTATATCGTACCAATGCGCAGTCCCGTGTGCTTGAGGAAAAACTTTTGTATGAGAATCTTCCGTATAAAATATATGGCGGACAGAACTTCTATGGAAGAAAGGAAATCATGGATCTCGTAAGCTATCTGAAGGTGCTTGCAAATCCAATCGATGACCAGGCAGTCAAGCGTATCATCAATGTGCCAAAGCGTGGAATCGGTGCGACGACCGTGGATAAGCTTGATATGTATGCGCAGTCGCATGATTATAATCTGTATGATGCACTGTTAGATATCGAAGAAGTACCGGGCATGACACGGAATGTAGAAAAGATTCGGAAATTCACAGATATGATGGAAGGTTTTAAGGCGCGTCTGGTACAGGGGGAATTTATCAGTGAAGTGTTCGATGCAATCATGGATGAAAGCGGATATCGCGAAGCATTGGAGGCGGAAGCTACGGATGAAGCGCGTACCCGGTTGGATAACTTAGAGGAATTAAAGAATAAGATCGTTACCTATGAAGAGAGTGCAGAGGTGCCAACACTGACCGGACTTCTCGAAGATATTGCACTCGTGGCAGACACTGAGGAGGAAGACGAAGATGGTGTGCCAACCGCGAAGGTGACGTTGATGACGTTACATAGCGCGAAAGGCCTGGAGTTTCCGTATGTATTTATGACAGGTATGGAAGAACGGTTATTCCCGAGTGGAATGTCGCTGGATTCCGATGATCCGGATGCACTTGAAGAGGAACGTAGACTCTGCTATGTCGGAATCACACGTGCGATGGAGAAGCTGTATATGACGGCTGCCGGACAGCGTATGGTACATGGTTCGACAAATTTTGAGGAAGTATCGCGGTTTGTCAAGGAGATTCCGAAGCATTATCTCGAGTATGAAGAGAAGGCTTTTGGCTATGCACCGGCAAATATGGACCGGATTCCGTCGAGAAAGCCTGCAGAGCAGGTAATTCAGTTAAAGGCATACGGAAAGAACAATCCGTACATACGACCTGCCACAGCGAATGCGAACCCGAGTGCCAATCCGGGATTTGGGAAGGCGTTCCCGATGGGAAATACAGCTTCTGTGCCGGCAAGTTACGAAGTGGGAGATAAGGTGCGTCATATCAAATTCGGAAACGGTGAGGTAATCGATGTGATTCCATCGGGCGGCGATCAGGAAATCGTGGTGAATTTCGACCGTGTCGGAGAAAAACATTTATTTGCATCGCTTGTAAAAATGAAAAAGTTGTAAATCACGGTAGAAATATCAGATAAGCTGTGGTAAAATCAATATATCAGTAGCGATGAAAGGAAGGTAGAAAACTATGAAAAAGTGTTGTGACGAAGTAAAAGTTGTAAAAGAAGACGAGTGCGTAACAGAAGCAAAGAACGCGTTTTTCTCTGTTGCATTGATCGTTGGTATTCTGACAATTATCGTAGGTATCTGTGTAGCAGTTTACAAGTATCTGACACCGGATTACTTAGATGATTTCGATGATTACGATGATGACTTTGATGATAGCTTCTTTGATGATGACGATGCAGAGGCATCCACAGAGGAGAAGAAGGAAGAGGAGTAAAACTGCTTCGGAAAAGAAGGTTAAAAAAAACCGCTACATGGAGACAACAATCAGGTTGTTTCCATGCGGCGGTTTTTTTGTGGTGGTGCGCCTTGCGGTGCACGATTCTAAAATAGTCAAAAATAGCGTGTTTTTACAGGCATGATATATTGAAAATACGGATGGTTTCGTGTAGAATATTATGCAATAGTGGGTTACTGTCGATATACATAATAAACAGTAATTATTCTTAACTTAACCGGGCATAGCGAGATGCTTAGGTTTTATCATAGATTATTCAGATGCATAGATGCGAGGATGTGTCTGAAAAAATAAAATGGAGGATGGAGTTTATGAACAAACAAAAAAACAAGAAAAAAGTAATCGCCTTTCTGCTTTCAATGTTGATGTTAATTTCATTATTCCAGAACATCAGCTATACACCGGTTGCGGAAGGTGGGGAGACAGAAGCGACGGTTACGATAGAGACAGAGGAGATGACCGAAAGTCTGCCGGATGCTTCGGAAACCGATGCGGTATGTGCACAGCCACTAACATTGCAGGAAGATGGAATACAGGTATATGCCGGAGAGACAAAAGATCTGTTAAAAGATGCAAATGCAATATTAGATGGTCTGACATTAAAAGGTGTTTATAAAGATAAAGATGGAGTCAGCCATGTGATAGAGTTTACACAGGATAGTGAAATCACGATACCGGGTGATGCAGATATCAATATGGACTTGAACTTCCTTTTGAAAGATGGAAACAGCATTGACGGATCTGCAAAGTATGTGTATAAGCTGCCGGATACAGTTCGTGTGGATGTAGAGAAAAAACATGAGCTGCTCGACAAGAATGGAAAATCAATCGGAAATGTAC
Organism: Wujia sp.; assembly: GCF_056872695.1. Lineage (NCBI taxonomy): Bacteria > Bacillati > Bacillota > Clostridia > Lachnospirales > Lachnospiraceae > Wujia > Wujia sp. The sequence continues at coordinate 122,483 of NZ_DBMFCD010000001.1, forward strand.
AGATATCGAGGGATGGTACACTGACATTCCAGTTCTATGAAGATGCAGTACAGAACAATAATGATATCCCATTCTATGTAAAATTTGATGGTAAATTCAGCTCAGAACTGTCGGAAGGAGATAAAAAGGGCGATCTTGTGTTCCCTGCCGGAGATACATCCTACACATATAAGGTTGATGTTACGAAACCAAACAGTAGTGACCCGTCAAAGGTTTATTCGGATTATGGTATTCAGAAGAGCGGTACGGTTACAACAACAGCGGACGGAAAAAAGGTGATTCGCTGGACGATATCGGTATGCCCGCAGGGAAGAAAAGATTTCTGTGGAACAGTCGTGGATGTGCTGCCGGAAGGACTTACATATCAGGGAAATGTAACATATGAAGGATTGCTTGCAGGTGGAACGATCACACCGAAACTGGATGGAAATATCTTAAGCTTTGATATGGATAAGTGTAATACTTATTATGATATCAAAATTTCGTTTGATACAGAGATAACCCCGGATTATGGTGCCACTATTACAAATGAAACTTCTATAACAAAGGAGAATACATCTACCTTCAATCCGGATGATACGGAAGATAAGTCCGTTACAAGTAATAAGGCGAATGTAAAAGTAACGCCGAATGTATTATCAAAATCCGGCGTGAACAATGGAGGCGTGATTACATGGACGGTTAAGATCAACGCGGACCGGTTTGATCTTGCGGGAAGTACATATACAGACACGATTGGGGCTGGACAGGAATTGATATCGGACAGTTTTACATTCACAAGTCCGGCAGGTGCGAATGCATCCACTATTATATCTTCTAAATCCCAAAATGGATTCACAATTAACTTCGGCTCAGATAGTAATACAGGATACTATGAGTTTACCTATCAGACACAGCAGACGGATTGGGCTGCTTCCAGTCTGAGTAATACAGGTACTTTGAATGGCGGAAAGTTTAGCAATTATACAACAGGACCAGTAACGGTCAACGGTGTCTCCATGATTACCAAGCAGAGTACCGGATATGATAATATCCTTCATACATTAACCTGGAAGATCGTAGTGAATCCGGAAGCTTATGGTGATATGGGGGAGGTTATGATTACAGATTCATTTCCACAGTTGTCTAAGTGGACGAGTAGTGGGGAAACGAAATATGATACAATGGATTTGGTAAGTGTGACAGATGATACAGGCAAAAAAATTTCTGTAAATGAAACTGGAAACGGATTTACATATACATTTGCGAATGGAGCGCTTGATAACAAATCAATCACGTTAACAGTCGTAACAAAATTAAAAGACAACTGCATAGAGGCTTTTGATGGTCAGTGGATGAGAGTAAAAAACAAGATAGAGATGACCTCAGGGAAAAATACAACACCGGCCACGGCGGAAGCAGAACGGAATATCGAGATCAAGAAGACATCTCTGATTGAAAAGACAGGAAAGATCCAGACAGATGGAACAATCATGTGGCAGATCAGAGTCAATGCATCGGAGATGAAGAAAAATAAGATTCTGATTACAGATACGATCGATAATAAGCAGAAGTATATTGCAGGTTCTTCTAAGATTGCAACAGATGAATGGAGATTGGATCAGGACAATGGTGTATATGCGAGAGAACCACAGGTATCAGCAGATGGAAAAACGCTGACGTATACATTTGATGCAAGTGATGCGTTGTATGATTCCGGATATTTTAATTCACAGTTCTATATCCGCTATTATACAAAGGCAGACGTTACGGTAGATAAATCCAATATAGAAGATACATACAACAACAAAGCAAAGGCGGAAATCGATTTTGACGGGGATGTTCATCTCAAGGATGAGAAAACTGCAAGTGTAACCGGAAAAGTAGGCGGTGTAGTAGATAAGACTGCGAAATATTCCGAAAACCAGAATTATATTGACTGGGCGATTACAATAAACAAGCCTGGGTATGATCTGAGCGCGGCGGTTAATCCAAGAATCGTCGATAAGCTGGCATCTTATTATGATTACAGTGTGGGAACCCTCTATGAAGTGGTAAATGGAGTGGAGACAGAGGTACCAGGCTCTGAATATATTATTACAGTGGTAAATCAGGAACTGATAGTGCAGCTTCCGACAGATGGAAATGGCAAGTATAAAGGTACTGCAACCTATGTATTTAAGTTCCGTACGAGATTTAACTGTCTGGATGTAGAATTACCTTCAAGTCTTACAAATTCGGTATCTTTTATAGGACTGGCAGATGTATATGAGCAGACATCACAGGAAATTAAGAACATACATTTCTCTTCTTCTTCCGCCGGTGCAAGTACAAGACAGCGGATCCGGATTAAGAAGGTAGATGAGGGTGATTCATCAATGGTACTGAAAGATGCGGTATTCGAGATGTATGCGGGTACGGTAAAAGTTGGTGAGGCGCAGACAGATGCCCGTGGCTATGCAGTTTTTGATAATCTGACGATATCAGAAGATGCAACGGTTAAGATTCGCGAGACGGTTGCACCGGATGGATATGATCTTCCAAGCGAGACGGAGCGGGTTACGACGATTCCGATGTCTGCTTTCAAGACGGTATCTGTGATAAATGGTATGCAGACGATGGAAGTTGAAATCCAAAATAAGAAGACCGCTTCTCAGGCAGTGACCGGTAAAATTGAGCTTACAAAAGTGGACGCGGCAGATGCTGCTCCGTTGCAGGGGGCACAGTTTACGTTGTATACGGAGCTCCCAACTGCAGCATCAACCGGACTTACTCGGAAAACAGATGCAGATGGCAAGGTGGAATTTGGAGCTTTGGAGGCAGGAACTGCAGGAGCTCCGAAGAAATATTATGTTGTAGAGACGATGTCGCCGGATGGGTATCTGTATGATGCGGCAAAGCAGGTTGTGATAATGGCAAGTATTGATGACCAAGGGAATACGACCTATAAGCAGGGAACGATTGTCAGTGGCACGTTTATAGAAGACACGATAATAACAAATGCTCAGACGATTGCAAATACAAAGACAACGGCTGAATTGCAGATTATCAAGGTAGATGCGGCGAGTACCACTACATTGTTGCAGGGTGCGGTATTTGGCTTATACAAGGATGCGCAGTGTACTGACCTGGTAGGAAAGGCAACAACTGACGTTGATGGCAAGGCGGAATTTACCGGCCTGGAGCTCGGAAAAACATATTATTACAGAGAAGAGAAGGCCCCAACCGGTTATGTGCTGGATAGTAGCATCAAGGACGTTACAATTGGAAACGGTACAGAGACAGCGATTGAAACAAAGAAAATCACAGTGGAAGATGAGAAGCAAAATGGTTCTCTTCGCGTGAAGAAGGTGGATGACGGCGTACCGGCAAATCCGATTAAAGGGATACAGTTTAAGCTTAAAGACAGTAGCAGTGTATATGTACAAAAAAATGGCACGGATTACACTGTTACAACCGATGAAAACGGTGAAGCAATCTTCGAGAATCTTCCATATGGCAGCTATACTTTAGAGGAGGTAGCCGTCAGCGTTCCGGCAAAATATACATCTTCAACAGAAATCAGTGTGAAGATAGATTCCAACATAGCAAAAGATGTTACTGTTGTGAATGCTGTGAAGAAATTTAAACTTCAAGTTGTAAAGGTGGATAAGAATAACACAACAAAAAAATTGTCAGGTGCAACCTTTACACTTTATTCTTCTACTGGTGCTAAATTAGCGGAGAAAGAAACAGGGGCAGATGGAACAATTGAGTTTGATAACCTTGCATATGATGGTTATTATATCACAGAGATGAAAGCTCCGGATGGATACAATTCTATCGGCAGAATAGCATTCAGTGCAGACAAGTTCTCTGCTACGCAGAGTGGTACAGATTGGAGTTCTGTATGGGATGAAGCTTCGCGCACATTCAAAATTACGGTACAGGATACAAAGCAGAACGGACAGATTGTTATGACAAAGACAGGTAAAGATGGAGTGACAGTATTGGAAGGTGCGGAGTTTACGTTATACAAGGATGGTCTGAAAGTTGCGAAAGCTACTTCAGATACATATGGTAAAGTCGCTTTTACCGGTCTTGCATATGGAACTTATACCGTTCAGGAGACAAAGGCACCTACTGGAACTGGAAAGACGTATATTATGGATCCGACAGTTTATACCGTTGAGGTTGTGAGTGATACGCAAAACAAAATCACAGCTCCAGATACTCTGACAAATGTGGGACAGTTGATTGATTCAACAAATAGCCTTGTGACAGTGACTAATGATGAACAGATAACAACGCCGCCAAACATCAGCTTCAAGCTTTTGAAGCAGGCAAAGAATGGCGTGACATCAGCGAAAACAGCGTTGAGCGGGGCAAGCTTTGGTTTTTATGAGCAAACAAGCAGCGGAACGGAAAAGTTACTTGCAACAGCTACCAGTGGTAATGACGGCATGGTTTATTTCCTCCAGATTAATATTGAAAGCTGTGCCAGCGATTCAACCTTTGTTGTTCGTGAACTGCATGCACCAGCAGGATATAAGAAATCAGATATAGATTATGTTCTAGGTAGTACGAAGAAGGATTTAACAGACTATGCGGATGTTCCGAGTAGCGGAAGTTCCGGCAAGAGTGATGAACAGATATTATGGATGCTTGAAAAGTCCATAAATCAGAATGCACCATCTAAGGCAACGGTTGTAAATGAGCAGATACTTGGACGTGTCTATGTAAAGAAGACTTCTTCTTATGATAATACGGCACTTGCAGGTGCGGAATTTACGCTGTATAAGGAAGATGGAACAACTCAGGTAAGTGGAATGAATATAACGAATCCACAGAAAACAGACGCGACAGGCGGGGTAACGTTCGGTAATCTTCCACTCGGCAAATATGTGGTGAAGGAGACGAAGGCTCCGAAGGGATATGTTGTTTCTACAGAGACACAGACGGTAACGATCAGCGATGACACATTGCAGAGCTGCACATTCCGGGATAATCGAATTGATCTGAGTGTTAGCAAGCTGGCTGTTGGCGGAAGTGCAGAGCTTCCGGGTGCAAAGCTTGCAATCAAGAAAACAGATGGAACAACTGTAGTTGAATGGACGAGTTCAACGACACCAAAGAAGATTTCGTATGCGGAATTGGAGACAGGTGTAACATATATCCTGAAGGAGACAAGTGCACCGGCAGGGTATGCATATTCAGCGGATATTAAGTTTGAAATCAAGGCAGATGGAACGATTTCAATAACCAATTCTGCAGCAAATGCTTCTGTATCCGGTCAGACACTTGTGATGCGGGATGCACCGATTGCCATTTCGGTTGAAAAGGTAGATGAAACCACCAGTGCGCATCTATCGAATGCGATACTTGCAGTCATTGATGCAACAAGTGGTAAAGAACTGGAACGGTTCACGACGAATGGAACAGCCCATGCACTGGATATGAGCAAGATTACAGTTCCGGCAGATAATACAAAGAAAGATTATATTCTGCGTGAGATTTCTGCTCCAACCGGATATGAAATTGCAGAGGATATTATCTTTGCGGTAGATAAAACTGGAACAGTTTATACGAAGGATACAGTTGGGAATTATACGATGGTAAGCGTAGTTGGTACAACTGCGACTTTGACCATGACGGATAAGAAAATGCCGGAGGGAACGATTTATATTCGGAAACTGACACCGGCAGGTAATACTTTGAGTGGTGCAAGCCTTGCAATATATAATAAGAATGATTACGACCAGAATCAGGCTTCTGCAACGCCTGCAGTTTCGGAATTTACATCCGGGACAACGCCGTATGCAATTAAGGTTACTCCAAGTGAGACAGACACTCTGCATCCGAATGTAGAATATGTTCTTGTGGAGAAGTCGGCACCGGATGGGTATATTATTGCAAAGCCAATTACATTTAAAATTAAAGACGTCGGAGCAACAAGTGGGACAACTCAATACAGAATCACAACGATTTCCGATACTAACAGCCTGAATAGCGATAAGGTTACAATCATGATGACAGATCAGCCATTGTCACTTCGAATTAAGAAGGAGACGAGCTCTGGGGATCTGCTTGCAGGAGCAACCCTGAAATTATATGAAGGAACTGTTGCAGACGAAGCAAAGCTGGTAGAGGAGTTTACGACAAACCGTACGAATATGCATACGGTTGAATTTACAAAGCTGAAGGCAGGGCAGGAATATCTGCTTGTAGAGACGGCCGCTCCAAATGGATTCCTCAAGTCAGGAGATATAAAGTTTACAATAGAAGCAGACGGAAAGATTACCAAACAATATCTGCAGCAGGAAAATGGTACATGGAAAGAAAGTCGTGTGTCAGGAAATATAGTAATTATGACGGATGACGAAGAAGCAGTCACACTCAGCAAGATTGATTCTGGCACGAACGGTAATCTGGCAGGGGCAACTGTGAAGTTAGAATCAGTTGTGTATGGTTCCTATGGTGTGAGTGGATATGATCGGAATTTCACACCACAGATATTCACGACAACCAATGATGTGATTTCGTTGGATGCAAATCTGTTCCATACAGGCTGTGTCTATGCATTGTCCGAAGTAACTGCACCACAAGGGTATGGATATGCGAAGAATGTAGTGTTCTTATATACAGATGACCATCGTGTGCAGTATCTTACAAGCTCGAATACAGGGCGTGATCGCACGGTTTATATGTTTGATGAACCAATTGAATTAAGTGTTCATAAGAAGAACAGCGTGACGAATGGATATGTGAAAGATGCGAAGTTACAGATCCTTGATGATGCAGGAATAGTTGTAACAAGCTGGACGACAGGAACAGATGCAAAGGCAGTCGGTGGTAAGCTTACAGCACCGGTAGCTGGTCGTAAGCGGTATATTTTGCGAGAGACAGAGGCGCCGAAGGGATATACAAAAGCAAAGGATATCAGTTTTGAGGTTGCTTCGGATGGAACGATTTATATCGCTGATGCAAATGGCAATTATACACAGGAAGTAACAGAGATTACGATGCACGATGAGCCACAGCTTCAGGTCATCAAGCAGAATCCGGACGGGGATGAAGTCGCAGGTGCGACACTCACGATCACGAAGAAGGATGATACAGCATTTACCCCGATCACATGGGTAAGTACAGATGAACCAAAGGTATTTGATAACAGTCAGTTTGCTCCGGATGAGACATATATACTGACAGAGACGAAAGCACCGGATGGATATGGATATGCAAAGCCGGTTTCATTTACAATCGGAGCAGATGGCACAGTCAAGGCAGATGGTAAAGTCGTTTCAAATCATACAATTGGTATGACAGATACACCAATTGAGGTTGTATTTGAGAAGCAGGATGCGGACAGCAAGCGTACAATCGCGGGTGCGCAGATTGCAATTCAGAATGCGGCAGGGGATGTGATTTACACATTCACAACGACAGAGAGCGCAATCGCGATTCCGAAGGAAGTGCTTCAGGCACCGGCCAAAGAGGGCGTGCTTGCGAACTATACATTTGTAGAGCTTTCAGCACCGTTTGGATATGAAAAGGCAGAACCGGTAGCGTTTGCGATTGATTCGGAGGGAAATGTATATGCAAAGAATCCGGAGAACGGGGAGATGACATTACTTTCCTCACTTGGAATTAAGGCATTGATCATGTATGATGCACCGGATTATCTGCATATCAGTAAGGTGGATGCGACGAATTCAGAAGAGATTGACGGAGCGAAACTTGCAATCCGGGATGCGGATGGAAATGAGATTGTTTCATGGGAGTCTTCGAAGAAGGATGGTGCAAAGAAGCTTAGTATCAGCGAATATTTCGAGGCAGATAAGGAATACACGTTGAATGAGGTAGAAGCACCGAAGGGATATAAACTTGCGGAGGCGATTGTCTTCAAGATTGGAACGGATAATGTGATCTACGTGAAGGATGCGGGTGGAGCATTCGCAGCGGTTACAGATCAAACGATTGTGATGAAGGATCTGCCGTCAACATCAGTTGTGACTACAGAGACAACCACCACGACAACAACCACGACAACAACCACGACCACCACCACCACTTCTTCAACCACTTCGAAGAAGACAGGCGATACAGCGCCGGTTGCACCGATTACCGTAGTAATGCTTGTTGCAGCCGTTGGAATTATCATTCTGGGTGTTGTCAAGAAGAAACGAAACGATAAGTAAATAAGATTTACGAAGAAGGGCTTTCCATAAGCCCTTCTTTTAAGTAAACAGAAGGATTTTTCATAGATGAAACAAACATATTATAAGACAGCTCTGCGGTCGCTGATCAGCCTGTCCATCCCGACGATCTTGGAAGAAGTTCTGTCGACACTGCTGCAATATGTCGATACGGCGATGGTGGGACATCTGGGCGAGAAAGCGACAGCGGCGGTCAGTACGACAGCAACGATTGGCTGGCTGATTCACTCGATTCCGAGTGCGATTGCAGTTGCTGTGCTGGCAATTGCATCGAAGGCAAATGGAGCCGGGGACGAAGCGAAACTGAAGAAGCTGGCGGGACAATCAATACTATATGCATTTACAATTGGTGCGCTGTTGGAGATAATCGTGCTTGTACTGTCCCCGTATATTCCGGTTTGGATGGGCGTTGAACCAGAGATTGTAAAACCGGCAAGCACATATTTCACGATTACGAGCATTTCGCTCATATTCCGGGCAGCCTCCCGTGTGTTCTCGGCGATGATACGATCCATCAAGGATACAAAGTCTCCGATGTTTATCAGTGTGGGTGAAAATGCACTGAATATTGTATTAAATACCGTATTTATTTACGGATTGAATCTCGGCGTTACAGGTGCGGCAATTGCATCCTGCATCAGCTTTGGAATCGGCGGCATCGCAATGTTTCTGCTGATGCTTGGCAAGACGAAGCTTCGCCCGTCAAAATCTGATATAAAACCCGACCGGGAGATTTTGGCGGAGACATTTACAATCGGACTTCCGACACTTGGGACGACATTCGTCAGCTGCTTCGGATACATTGCGTTTGCGCGGATGGTATCCGGCATGGGAACGACGATATTTGCGGCACATTCGATTGCTATTACAGCGGAGCAGATCGTCTATATTCCGGGATATGGACTGCGTGTGGCGACAAGTACTCTGATTGGAAATGCACTTGGAACGAAGGACAGCAGGAAACTGAAGGCGATAGAGAAGGTGTCGATCCTGATTACACTATTGATCATGGGTGTAAACGGAATCGGACTTTATCTATTTGCGTATCCATTTATGCGCGTGTTCACGAACTCGGTAAATGCCGCGCGAATTGGAAGCGGGATGCTGCGACTGGTGGCATTCTCGGAGCCGTTCTTCGGACTGATGATCGTCTTAGAAGGTATCTCCTATGGTATGGGGCGCACGAAGCATGTGTTTGCGTGTGAGGCGGTAAGCATGTGGGGAATCCGGATACTTGGTACATTCTTGTGTGTAAATGTGTTTGGGCTGGGATTGAAAGCGGTATGGCTGTGTATGATCGCGGATAATATATGTAAGTCGGTTTTGCTGTATATGTTCCGACCGCGGATCATGGATTCCGGGCCGTATCAGGAGACAATAGTCTGAAAGCACCGTCGTGAAATCATTTGTTACCTGGAAAATAGTATGGTTGAAGTGAAAATTGATTACGAAGGAGAGGTACAGTGAATAATAGTGCATTTGATCCGATACAATTTTATCTGGCACCGATGGAATCCGTGACAGGGTATGTGTACCGGAATGTGTATCATGCGATGTTTGGCGATATGGATAAGTATGTGACACCGTTCATCGCACCATCGAAGAAGAAAATATTGAAGACAAGAGAGCGGAAGGATGTAGCACCGGAGCATAACCGGGGCATGTATGTCGTGCCGCAGATTCTGACGAACGTTGCAGAACAGTTCCTTACGACGTGTAATATGCTGTCAGAGCTTGGCTATCGGGAGGTAAATCTGAATCTGGGATGTCCGATGGCAACGGTCGTATCGAAGAAGAAGGGAAGCGGATTCTTAGAGGATCCGGAGCGGTTAGACCGGTTCTTTGATGCGGTGTTCGAGGGGATGGCAAAATTGCCGGAAGAAGATAGATGTGAAATCTCTGTAAAGACGCGGATTGGAGTGGAATTTCCGGAGGAATTTGAGGATATCCTGCAGATCTATAACCGGTATCCAATCTCCGAGGTGATGATCCATCCACGTCTGCAGAAGGATTTCTATAACAATCATCCTAATCTCGATATATTTGCGGAAACATTGCAACAATGTGTGCATCCGATCTGTTATAACGGAGATATCTTCACGGCGGAAGATTATCGTGTGTTCCGGGAGAGGTTCCCACAGGTAGACCGTATCATGTTTGGAAGAGGTGTGATTGCGAATCCGGGGCTGGTGCGGGAGATCCGGACAGGGCAGCTGGTGACAACGGCAGAGTTGAAGGAATACCATGACCGGTTGTATGCTGGGTACCGGGAAGAGATGGACTGTGAGCGGGATGCGCTCTTTAAGATGAAGGAAGTGTGGTTCTATCTTGGGAAGATGTTCCCGGAAGCAGAACGGGAGCTTAAGAAGGTCAAGAAAGCGGATAGACCGGAGGAGTACCTGGCTGCGGTGAGAAGTGTATTTACTTTGCCAGTGCATGCGCTGCAATAACCTCCATTGCCTGCATATCCTCTGGTGTGTCGATGTCTGCTAGCTCATAGTGTTGTGTAACCGGTAGGAGACTTACATGTTCCCTGTGGTTTTGAATCACAGTATTGCCGCCATGTTTTGGAGGTAGCGCAGAAAGTTCATCAAAGTAAGCAGATGGAAAAACAACCGGGGAACCGGCAGTATTCTGATCGTAAGTTCGCCAGATCGTATCGGGTGCATTTTGGGCGCAGAAAAGCAATGCACCGATTGTCTCCCGTGAGACGAGCGGCTGGTCTGAAGGCAGGAACAGGCAGTGGCTTGCTTTGTTTTTTATTGCACCGGTTCCAAGCCGGATCATATCGTTCCGGTCCGGCAGATTATGCAGAAGAAATGGGATATCCTGTTTCTTACATATATGTGCAATTTCCGGGTGGATCGTCACAACCAACCGGTTTTGCCCAAGCATTTCGGTCGCATCAAACGCGTATGCAATCAGTGGTTTCCCATAAAAATCTGTGAGGAGTTTATTGGCACCGAAGCGTTTGCTTTTTCCGGATGCCATGATGATACAGAACGCGTCTCCATAAGGCTTATCTAAATCTACGAGAAAACAATCATCCCGCTTGCAGAGAGAGTCCAGGAAAGGAAGTTTTTGTTTACGGACAACTAAAAGTACATGTTTGGCTGCGAGCAGACGGGAAATTGCTTCCTGATACGCAGACATTGTCTGTTCCAGATAACCGGTTTCGTCGATGGTTACCCAGTCGGATGGATGACGGATACACATATCCAGAAATTCGATGCCTTTTGTGAGAAATGCTTCCGGAACCGGTTGCATTTTGTTTGTGTTTCCAGGTGCATTTGCCTGATATCTTCCAATCTGGACAGTCTCGCCTGACAGGTTTTCTTTCATATAGACCCCATCTTCGGGTACTACATAGGACGTAAGCCCGGGCATTGGTTGTGGGAAAAGGGCAGAAAGAAGCGTGGACTTTCCGCTTCCGCGGCTTCCGGTCAGAATCAGATGCTTTTTGCTGCTAGCGCGAAAAGATCTCCAGATACAATTTGCGGTTGGCCTGTATGCAGGCATCTCGATACCGTTCATATTTTTCTATCCATTCCTTTCCTTCCTGTGTCAGAGTGCTTCCACCGCCGGATTTGCCACCGACAGTCCTGCTTGTGAGTGGAAATCCGAGTGCATGCTCGGCATTTTTTATCATACGAAGCGCTTTCGAGTAAGCAAGTCCCATCGAGCTTGCAGCTGCACGCAGGGAGCCTTCTGCTTCGATGGCATGCAGCAGACGACAGGGACCTTCTCCAAAGAATTTTTCATCCTGTTCATCGTAAAAAGTAATTTTTGTAACAGCTTTCATATGGACTCCTCCTGTATCATAACAAGGTGTTCGTTCCCGCTTTTGTCGTGGAGCTTTGTGATATTGATTGTACCATAAATCGAGGAAAGCAGCGACTCCATCTTTGAAACAGGAGTCGACTTCGGGGAGATTTTCCCGGAATGTGTGCCATTCGACAGGACAAGGAGCTCGTCACAGGTGTTTAATGCCAGAGAAGGGTCATGGAGTGTGACAAGCGCACAGGCGTCATGGGCAGTCACATATGTCCGCAGGTGCTGCATCATCTGGTTCCGGAACCGGAAATCTAAGGCACTTTCCGGCTCATCGAGGAGCAGAAGCTTACGTGCGCCGACGAATGTCCGTGCAAGGATACATAACTGTTTTTGCCCTTCACTTAGCTGGTTGTAGTTTGCCTGCTCACGATCGGGAAGACCGACCATCGTGAGAGTTGCTTTGGCATGTTCTTTCATCTGCGCGGTGGGAGGCTGCAACAGCGATAAGTCCGGATGATACCCCATCAGGACAACATCCAGGACTGTCAGATCAATTGTGATTCCGCTTTTTTGGGGGATATATCCACATTGCTTTGCAAGTTCCCGTGCAGAAAGTGATTCCAATGTATTTTCTGCAAGCAGACAGGAACCTTTGTGCGGGAGGATGTTCGCAATCGCTTTTAAAAGTGTAGTTTTGCCGCATCCATTTGCACCGAGAATACCGGTGATTGTTCCGGGACGCGACGTAAAGCTGATATCGTGTAGGATTTCTTTTCTGCCATATCCGGCAGACAGGTGACTGACTGTGAGCAGACTCATGATTCGCGGTTCCTCCTTACGCATAGATAGACCAAAAATGGTGCTCCGACAAGACTGGTGAAGATACTGACCGGCAGCTCTGTGGAAGCTACGCTTCGTGCCAGAATATCTCCGAGTGTCAGCAGGCAGCCACCGATGATCCCACTTAGAAACATCGTGGATAGCCGGTTGTTTTTGATGATCAGACGTGCACCGTGCGGTGCAAGCAGAGAGATGAAGCTGATAAGCCCGGTCATGCTGATGATTCCGGATGTTGCCAGCGTTGCAATCAGGAGAATCAAAAGCCGGAGATGTTGTGTGTGAACACCGAGCATACGCCCTTCGTCATCGTGCAGGGAAAGCATCATAATCTGCCGGTACAACAAAAAAAGTGCGCTGATACAGAGGATACAGAGAATCACATTTCCTTTGATGGTATAGAGACTGATGCCATTTAAACTTCCCATAATCCAGTATTCGATGGATGAAAGCTGTTTTTCCGGGTCGGCGAGCAGCTTCAGGAAGATGAGAGTGGTCTGGGCTAAGCTGTGTACCGCGATTCCTGCCAACACGATTCCTCTGCCATCCTGCCCGGCAGTGAGGGATGCGAGCATAAGCGCTAGAACAACAGAACCGAGAGCACCGGCAAATGCAGACGCAGTCACTGCCATAGAGCCGGACAGAAACAGGATGCCGAACGCGGCACCGGCGCTGGCACCGGAAGATACGCCGATGATATCCGGTGATGCCAATGGATTCCGGAATACAGTCTGGAAGACAAAACCTGCTACGCCGAGAACGAAGCCGCCGATACAGCCGACGATTCCGCGGCTTGCGCGTAATGTCACAAACACCTGCCACTGTCTTGGATCACCGGATATAATTCCGGAGAGTGTGAGTGGGTAGCGGCCGACAAAAAATGAAAAAATCGTCAGAACCGTTAAGATAACGGTTCCGACGATAAGAGTGAATTTAATTTTATTATTTGATTCCATAAAAAGTTTCATAGAACGCTGCCTTTTCTTCTGTATACATATCTGCAGATACCTGATCCGGGTGCAGGATTCCGGCAAGCCAGATGGATGCAAGGATTCCGCCCGGTACAGGACTGTCTAATGCTTCGATATCGCCAGGGATTGCATAGACATTTCCGTTTTTGACTGCGGTGCACTCCTTCAGATTCTCGTCGTTTAATACATCTTCGGGTGTGTATTCTGCATCCGAAGCGAGAATAATATAAGAAGGGTCCCATGCCAGAAGCTGCTCGTAGCTGATCTCGGCCCAATAGGTATCCGTGATTTCGGATGCTGCATTTTTACCGCCTGCCAGTTCGATAAGCCCTGACTGATACATCGCTGGACCGGCAGTGGAAAGAAGGGAAGAGTTACCGGCGAGATAGACGCTTTCTGCATCGACGCCGAATAAGTCTTTTTCGAGCATCTCTTTTTTCTCATCAATATAAGAAAGAAGGGCATCTGCGTTTTCCTTTGTATTGGTTGCGGTGGAGACAAGTTCAATCATCTGTTCTAACTGATCTTCGCTTTCCGGATTGACGAGCAGGACAGGGATGTCAAGCTCGGAGAGGCTTTGCGCTGCATCCTTTAATTTCATAGGCAGGATGACAAGCTCTGGGGAGAGGGAAGCGCAGGTTTCTAAGTCAAATTCCTTGGCTGTGCCGACATTTGGAAGCTCGAGGAATTCTGGCGCCGCAAGTTTGTAGATTGGCCGCTTATCTGCTTTTGCTTCGATGCCTGTTACCTTGTCTTTCAGACCGAGTGCAAGCAGGAGACTTGTGGAGATATAGTATCCGCTCACGATTGACTCCGGTTCTTTTTCAATTGTGACTTCACGACCAGCCTGATCGGTGACTGTGACCGGATAGACCGTCTGCGCATCAGAGCCCTCTTCACTGGCATCTGCGGGGGTGCTGTCTGCCGTTGTAGCAGCATCCGATATGGAGGCTGCCGGTGCTTCTGTGACAGCTGCTTCCGTTGTTGTGGTTGTGTCTGTGGATGCAGGTTTGCCGCATCCGATCAGAGAGAGCAGCATCAGGCTGATGAGTATAAGTGCTACATGTTTTTTGAATCTTTGTTTCATGATAAAAACCCTTTCGTTGTACTTTTGATAATACAACGGTATTGTAACAAAACCGCTTTTCAAAGGCAAGTATTTTTACTATAATATAAAGTTGGAAAAAAGCGGTTAGAGAAATAGAAGGAGCTTTTATGGTAACAATACAGAATTATGTTCGTGTAAAAAATCTGGAAGAAGCTTATACGCTGAACCAGAAAAAAGGAAGCATGATCCTCGGTGGAATGCTTTGGACGAAGATGCAGGATCGGACAATTCAGACGGCAATCGATCTGTGCGAGCTGGGACTTGACAGGATTGATGAGAACGCGGATGCATTTTTTATCGGTGCGATGGTGTCTCTGCGTGAAATCGAGCTGCATGAAGGTCTGTATGCATATACGCAGGGCGCAGTCAGAGATGCCTTAAAGGATATTGTCGGTGTTCAGTTCCGGAACCTGGCAACTGTCGGCGGCAGTATCTGGGGACGGTTTGGTTTCTCGGATGTCCTGACGATGTTCCTTGCTATGGATACATACGTGGAACTGTTTCAGGGCGGTATAATTCCGTTGCAGGAGTTCGCCGAGAAAAAACCGGACCGGGACGTGCTTGTGCGTCTGATCGTGAAGAAAACACCGGGTGTCTATGCGTATGCATCGGTCCGTAACCAACGGACAGATTTCCCGGTTCTTGCATGTGCAGCGGCAAATGTTTCCGGTACATACCGGATTTCTGTCGGTGCGAGACCGGGCAGAGCAATCTGTATCACGGATGAGGAAGGATTTCTCACAGACGGAATCACGGAAGAGCGTGCAAAACAGTTTGCAAAATGGGTAGAGACAAAAATCCCGACAGCCGGCAATCACCGGGGCAGTGCAGCATACCGCACACGCCTTACAGGTGCGCTTTGCTATCGGTTAACAAAGAAAATCGGAGAGGAGCAGGCATAGACATGGATATCAAAATCAAAGTAAATGGAACACTGATTTGTGAATCAGTATCGCCGGATCTTCTGCTCCTTGATTTTCTGCGGAAGCATGGCTGCTACAGTGTGAAGCGCGGTTGTGAGACCGCAAATTGCGGGCTTTGTACCGTGCTTTTAGATGGAACCCCGGTCTTGTCATGTTCGGTGCTCTGTGCAAGAGCGGATGGACATGAAGTATATACGCTCGAAGGACTGCAGGAGGAAGCATCCGGTTTTGTTGGATTTATCGCTGACCAGGGGGCTGATCAGTGCGGATTTTGCAATCCGGGATTTGTCATGAATACGATTGCATTGCTCCGGGAGAATCCGGATCCTTCGGATGATGAGATACGTGCGTACCTGGCAGGAAACTTATGCCGGTGTTCCGGATACGAAGGACAGCTCCGGGGAATCCGGAATTACCTGGACTATATAAATAGGAAGAAGTAGGTAAAGGAGTAAGCGATGGAACATAAGAATTACAATGCCATTCACAAATCAGTCCGGAAGAAAGACTCCATGCAGCTGCTGCTGGGAAAACCGGTGTATACAGATGATATCACGGGTCCTGCGCTTGTCGTGAAGCTTCTACGCAGTCCGCATGCCAATGCGATTGTGGAAGAAATCCATACAGAAATTGCAAAGAAAATTCCGGGCGTGGTGGATATCTATACATGGGAGGATGTGCCGAAGACGAGGTTTGCAATCGCAGGTCAGACTTATCCGGAACCATCTCCGTATGACCGGTTGATTATCGACCGGCACGTGCGGTTTGTGGGAGATGTTGTCGCAATCATTGCAGCAGAGGATGAAAAAGCGGCATGCAAAGCGATGAAGCTTGTGAAAGTGAAATACAATGTGTTAGAGCCGGTGCTTGATTTTCACAAAGCGAAGGATAATCCGGTGCTTGTGCATCCGGAGGATGACTGGTATCCGCCGGTTGATGTGGGCGGTGATGCAAAACGGAATGTGATCGCACATGAATTGAGCGGAGATGGCGACGTCGATGCCGTGATATCGGACTGTGAGGTATCATTTTCCCACGCCTATCATATGCGTGCGTTCAACCAGGCAATGATGGAAACATTTCGCACATATACATGTCTTGACCGGTATGGAAGACTGCATGTGATTTCTTCGACACAGATTGTTTTCCATGTGCGCCGGATTTTATCGAGAGCACTTGGAATCCCGAAAAGCAAAATCCGCGTGGAAAAACCGCGGATCGGTGGTGGATTTGGCGCGAAGCAGACTGCAGTCAGCGAAGTGTATCCGGCGTTTGTGACGATGCAGACGGGGCGTCCGGCGAAACTCATCTTCACAAGGTACGAAAGCCAGATCGCCGGTTCGCCGCGGCATGAGATGGAAGTCACTGTCCGGCTGGGTGCAGACCGGGACGGACATATCCGCGGACTCGATCTGTACACACTTTCCAATACAGGTGCATATGGGGAACATGGACCGACGACGGTCGGGCTTAGCGGACACAAGTCAATTCCACTTTATACAGGAGGACTTGAGGCGTTTCGGTTTGGTTATGATGTCGTCTATACAAATACAATGGCGGCGGGCGCTTATCGCGGCTATGGCGCAACCCAGGGAATCTTTGCTCTGGAGTCCTCGGTCAATGAGCTTGCGGAGTCGCTTGGCATCGATCCGACGCAGATTCGGGAGAAAAATATGCTCCGGGAGGGCATGAAGATGCCGGCGTATTATGGAGAGACTGCAAATGCCTGCGCGCTTGACCGCTGTATGGCAAGATGCCGTGAGCTTTTTGGCTGGGAAGAGAAATATCCGGTCCGGGAGATGGGCGATGGAAAAGTGCGGACTGCCGGTATTGCGATGGCGATGCAGGGTTCCTGTATATCCAACGTCGATGTCGGTTCTGCAACTGTGAAGCTGGCTGATGATGGAACGTTTAACCTGATCATCGGTGCGGCAGATATGGGAACCGGCTGTGATACGATTCTGGCACAGATGGTGGCGGAGTGTATGGACTGCTCTGTGGATGACGTGGCAGTATTTGGTGCAGATACGGACGCATCTCCGTATGATTCCGGTTCTTATGCATCTTCGACTACCTATGTAACAGGAAAAGCAGTAGAACTTGCCTGCGAGGAACTGAAGAAAAAACTGTGTGCGATTGCGGCGGGAATGCTTGGATGTGAGCCGGAAGAAACGGTATTCGAAGATGGGTGTGTGCGGAAGATTAACACAGACGAGCGTGTCACACTGGCGCAGATCAGTGTGAAGGATCAGGTGGCAAATGATATTGCAGCGGTTGCGACTGCATCGCATTCTTCACCGGTTTCTCCACCGCCATATATGGTTGGTATGGTGGAAATTGAGCTTGACCGCTATACAGGGGAGGTAAAAATCCTCGATTATGTGGCAGTTGTGGATTGTGGAATCGCAATCAACCCGGCACTTGCACGTATCCAGGCAGAGGGTGGAATCGTGCAGGGAATCGGTCATACGTTGTTTGAGAATATCACATATGATGAAACCGGAAAACCGGTTGAGTCCAATTTTATGCAATATAAAATCCCAACGCGGCTGGACATGGGACACCTACGGGTTGAGTTTGAGAATAGCTACGAGCCGACAGGCCCATTTGGTGCAAAATCCATCGGAGAAATCGTGATCAACACACCGGCACCGGCGATTGCACATGCAATTTACCGGGCGACAGGTGTATGGCACAGAGAACTTCCAATCACACCGGAGAAGATATTGATGTCGATGCCGGAAGATGATTTTAGATAAGTAAATACCAAATACAAGGAGAAAAACAGATGAAAAAGAGTTTTAAGTTATCGGATGCGGCATTTCAGATGGATGGAAAGATGCCGCTTGCGCAGGCAATTCCTCTTGGATTGCAGCATGTTTTGGCGATGTTTGTTGGAAACCTTACACCGCTTTTAATCATCACAGGTGCCTGTGGAATTGCAGGAGGAGAGTTTGCTGGGCTGCAGCTTTCCCTGCTTCAGAATGCAATGCTTGTTGCAGGAATTGTGACATTGGTGCAGCTTTTTGCAATCGGTCCGGTCGGCGGACGTGTACCGATCATCATGGGTACATCATCCGGGTTTATTGGTGTATTTAACAGCGTTGCAGCAACGATGGGGGGCGGTGTATCCGCATATGGAGCAATCATGGGGGCATCAATTTTAGGCGGTTTTTTTGAGACGGTTCTTGGGTTCTTTTTAAAACCGCTCCGGAAGTTTTTCCCATCGGTTGTGACAGGTACAGTTGTTATGTCCATCGGTTTAAGCCTGATTTCTGTTGGAATCAATTCTTTTGGCGGTGGAAACAAGGCGGAAGATTTTGGCTCGATGGAGAATCTGCTGCTGGCACTCTTTGTGCTGATTGTAATATTGATCTTCAAGCATTGCACAAAAGGATTTTTGAGTTCTTCCTCGATTTTATTGGGTATTATTGCTGGATATATTGCTGCAATCGTTATGGGATTTGTGCTTCCTACGACCGGGGTGACTGCCGATGGCGTCGAGTATACAAAAGCGTGGGTGCTGAACTGGGACAAGGTAGCGGATGCTGCATGGTTTGCTATCCCGAAGATCATGCCGGTCAAGCCGGTATTTGATATGCGTGCAATTCTGCCGGTTATGATCATGTTTATTGTTACAGCGGTTGAAACAGTTGGAGATATCTCCGGTGTTATGGAAGGCGGTCTGGGACGGGAAGCAACCGATAAGGAGCTGTCCGGTGGTGTTATGTGTGATGGACTTGGATCTTCGCTTGCTGCCTGTTTTGGTGTCCTGCCGAATACGTCTTTCAGCCAGAATGTCGGACTTGTTGCCATGACAAAGGTTGTGAATCGGTTTGCGCTTGCAACGGGAGCTGTGTTCCTGATTCTCTGTGGACTCTGTCCGAAGCTTGCGGCGCTTATTTCTATCATGCCGCAGTCAGTACTCGGTGGTGCCGCAGTTATGATGTTTTCTTCGATTGTATTCAGTGGAATCCAGCTCATCACGAAGAATCCGATGAATTCGCGTAATCTCTCCATTGTCTCTGTAGCGCTCGGTGTTGGCTATGGTATGGGAGCAAATCCGGATATTCTTGTCCATGCACCGAAGCTTGTACAGCTTGTGTTTGGCGGTTCTGGAATCGTGCCTGCTGCGATTGTGGCAATCCTGTTGAATATTGTACTTCCAAAAGAGAAAGAAGAGCAGTAAAGTATCTGGCTGCGGTGGGAAGTGTATTTCGGGGATAGAAAAATCCGGCAAGTATGTCTGAAATATATTGATAAATTACAATGTAGATGTTACGATATATTTGAGATAAATATTAAAGGGGGAATTATATGCCAGAGTTAAGTAGATTTGGTGGAATGGTTATTTATATGCTGTTTATGGATACAAAACAACATAATAAACCCCATGTTCATGTATATTATGGAGAGTATGAGGTAGCAACAGGAATAGATGGTGAATTTAAACCTATGTAAGGAGGTGCTTCATGATGTACGTTGTAGATGGAGTTTGTTATGCGGCAAGTGAAGCAAAAGAAATAAAAGTAAAAGATGCAACATTGCTTCGCGGCGGAATGATTCTTGTAACATTTTCAAATGGTGAAAAAAGATTGTTTGATACGACATTGTTGACAGGAAGTGCATTTGAACCGTTAAAAGACGAGGAAGTGTTGAAAAATATGAGCTTTTTCCACGGTGTTATTACATGGATGGTGAAATAGATATAGCACCAGAAACTGTCTATCAGGAAAGCTATCCGTATGATTCTTTGAAGAGCGCAATGTGAATGGAAATATAAAAACAGCAATCGATAGATTGCTGTTTTTATATATGATTAGGTGGGGAATCTTATGAGAAAACGATTATATGAAATAGTAGAACAATCAACTGAAAATGATAAGGCTAGTAAAGTATATGACATATTTATGATGGTTGTTATTTTTATCAGTCTGGTGCCATTGGCATTTAAGAAAGATTATAATGCTCTTCTGATAATAGATAAGGTGGCAGCAGGTATTTTTATTGTAGACTATATAATACGATGGCTCACAGCAGATATGAAGATGAAAAAAGGAAAACTGTCATTTGTTTTATATCCATTTTCTATGATGGCAATCATTGATTTAATATCCATTTTACCATCAATAACAGTATTGAATGCAGGATTTAAGACTTTGAGACTGTGTAGGATGATTAGAACATTTAGAGTTTTTAGGATTGCTAAAACTGTGCGCTACTCGAAAAATATACAGATAATTTCGAATGTTTTGAAGAAATCGAAAGACTCATTGATTACTGTAGGTTCGTTAGCTGTTTGTTATATTATGATAGCAGCGCTTGTTATATTTAATGTTGAACCAGACTCGTTTGAGACATTGTTTGATGCAATATATTGGGCTACGGTTTCATTAACAACGGTTGGCTATGGTGATATATATCCAGTTACTGATGCAGGGAGAATTATTACAATGTTATCTTCGTTTGTCGGAATAGCGATTGTTGCATTACCGGCAGGTATTATTACGGCAGGTTATATGAGTGAGATAGAGGAGAAATAGTTTTTGATGGGGACAGTTAAATTGACCTTTAGAGAATGGTGTGAAAAATATCAAAAAGATATATATATTAAACAATGGGATATGGTAATGAATGGTGGATATACACCAGATAGTCTTTCATATGGAAGTACTAAAAAAATTCATTGGAAATGTGAAAAAGGACATAGATGGGTGGTATCAGTAAATAATCGAACATCAGTAAAAGATAGTAATTGCCCATATTGTTCAGGAAAGAAGTTATTAAAAGGAGAAAATGATTTACAAACTTTATATCCAGATATTGCGAAAGAATGGGATTGGAAATTAAATAGTAACAAACCATCAGATTATTTCGGAAATTCAAATTATAAAGTGCATTGGGTGTGCGCTAAAGGACATAAATATGAGGCTAAGATAAATGATAGAACAAAATCAAAGGGAACAGGCTGCCCGTATTGTGCTGGAAATAAGGTGCTGGTAGGTTTTAATGATTTGCAGACATTATTTCCGGAACTTGAAAAGGAATGGGATTATGAAAAAAACAATAGAGATATAGAAACTATAAGTGCACATAGTGGCTATAAAGCATGGTGGATTTGTGCGAATAATCATTCTTATCTTGCTAAGGTAAATGATAGAACAAAATCAAAGGGAACAGGCTGTCCGTATTGTGCTAATAGAAAAGTATTGATAGGGTATAATGATTTGTTTACAACAGAACCTCAATTAAAAGCAGAATGGAATTATGATAGAAATTTGGAATATTCACCAACAAAGCTGACTGTAGGAAGTTCAAAAAAAGTATGGTGGAAATGCAAATATGGGCATGAATGGCAGGCGAATATACATAGTCGATCTTTTGGGCGTGGTTGCCCGTTTTGTGCTGGTGAAAAAACAATAATTGGGGAGAATGATTTACAAACAGTATATCCAGAGATTGCAAGAGAATGGAATTACGATAAAAATGAATTAATAAAACCTTTTGAAATAATGCCAAATAGCGGTAAGAAGTATTGGTGGAAATGCAAAAGAGGTCATGAGTGGATGGCTACAGCTAATAATAGGGTTTCTTTACACACGGGATGCCCGGTTTGCTCTCGAGAGTTGCATACATCATTTCCAGAACAGGCGATATTGTACTATATTTCGAAATATGAAGATGTAATCAATAGATATATTATAGAAAAAAATGAAGTGGATATATATATTCCTGATTATCGCATTGGAATAGAATATGATGGGATTTTTTATCATAGTTCTTTGGAAGCTAAGGAGAGAGAATTGAGAAAAGATGAATATCTGCGTAAATCGGATATTGTTTTGATAAGAGTAAAAGAAACTGAAAAAGATATTCAAGATCAAGATAATATAATATATAGAAATTTAAAACGAAAAGATCTAGAACTTGAAAATATTATTTATAAGATTTTTGATAAAATAAGTAAAGTTAATGGAAAAAAATATGAGCCAGATATAGATATAAATAGAGATAAGCAGGAAATATGGGCTAAGTATATATTTTTATCAAAATCAAATAGTTTATTAGTGAAATATCCTGACTTGGCGAGAGAATGGAGTTATGAAAAAAACAACATGATTTTGCCGGAACAAGTGAGTGTTGGAAGTCACAAAAGGGTTTGGTGGAAGTGTAAACAGGGGCATGAGTGGGAAGCGGAAATAAAGAGCAGAGTAAATGGAGAAGGCTGTCCGTATTGTGCAAATAAAAAAGTTTTGGAAGGATATAATGATTTACAAACCTTTTTCCCAGAGCTGGTAAAGGAATGGAATTATGATAAGAATAAAAATAAGCCATCACAGTATACAAGATTTAGTAGCAAAAAGGTTTGGTGGAAGTGTAAACAGGGACATGAGTGGGAAGCGGTTATAAGTAAGAGAACACTAGGTAGGGGATGTCCATATTGCTCAAATAGAAGAATTTTGAAAGGATATAACGATTTACAAACAAAATTCCCATTAGTTGCAGAGCGGTGGGATAGCAAAAAGAATGGCATAGAAGCGAATCAAGTGTTTCCTTTTAGTAATAAAAAAGCATGGTGGAAGTGCAGTTGTGGTTGCGAATGGGAAGCTGTTATTAATTATATGAGTAGAAAAAATATTTGCCCTAGATGTGGTAAAACGAATTGATAGATATAGTAAAAGTTAAAGATTTGTCTGCTATTGGATAAAGGATATTTATATTACATGTGTCTATGATAAACAAAATACAAAAGAAGGTGGAAAAGGTGATATATTTGTATAAGTATATTGATATGAATGACAATATTACAAAGTATGTAGGAATTGTAAGTGAAAAGAACAGAGAATTAAAAGATCGCATTATAGAACATTATAAAAAAGATGTTTGGAGCCATGGCTATTTTAGGGTTGAATATATTGAATTGCAAAGTAAAACGGATGCTGAATATTTGGAATCTCATTTTATTTCGGTATATCGAACAGATAAGTATTTTAATAAGGCAAAAAAAGAATGGGGGAAAAGCGCATTGCTGGAGAATCGTAAATTCATTTGGAAACTGTATATAGTATATAACAATGATATTACAGTAGCAAATATAAAAAATCTAGTAGAGAAAACCCAAAAGTTAAAATATATGGTGAATAAATTAGACAAAAAACCTTCTATATGGCAGGGGAAAAATGGATTTTGGTATGTATATGTTCCAGATGCAACCAAAAAAAGAAAAATGAGATTGGTCAAAAGAAAATCAAAAGAATCTCTGGAAAAATATATAAGAGATTTTTATAATGAATTTAAGGAATGAAAAGTAGATTAATTAATGAATATATTTTGCTCCATAAAAATAAGCAAGAGAGAACTCTTGCTTATTTTTATGGAATGCGGGTGACAGGACTTGAACCTGCACGGGGGGTGCCCACTAGAACCTAAATCTAGCGCGTCTGCCAATTCCGCCACACCCGCATGTGAATTGTGAAATTAATATATTATAATATGAAAGAACGAAAGCTAAATCCATGCCCCTCCGTAAGCTGCGCTTACTTCGGTCACGGGCTGTCGCCCTATCATCTGTCGTAACTGTGACCTCCTGTGAGCAAACTCCCATCGGTCTCGTTACTTCCAGCTGGCATGGCTTGTAGCTTTCGCGAAAATTCCGCCACACCCGCATATGGGATTGTGAATTAATATATTATAATATGAAAGAACGAAAGCTAAATCCATACCCCTCCGTAAGCTACGCTTACTTCGGTCACGGGCTGTCGCCCTAATAAAAAATTAGCAGATGAGTTCATCTGCCAAAGAGTGAGCCACGGGGGAATCGAACCCCCGACAACTTGATTAAAAGTCAAGTGCTCTACCGACTGAGCTAGTGGCCCATATAAAATAAAAAAGCTGGGCTAGTTGGATTCGAACCAACGAATGCAGGAGTCAAAGTCCTGTGCCTTACCGCTTGGCGATAGCCCATTAAAAACCTGCTCTTGCAAAGCCTGCAATCTAAAAAAGAAGAGGGTGGATAGAGGGACTCGAACCCTCGGCCTCCAGAGCCACAATCTGGCGCGCTAGCCAACTGCGCCATACCCACCATATAATATAAAAATGTGCCCGAAGGGATTCGAACCCCCGACCCACGGCTTAGAAGGCCGTTGCTCTATCCAGCTGAGCTACGGACACATAATATCTTGCATACATAATATGTATTTGCAAAATAAAGAGCGGGTGATGGGAATCGAACCCACGTATCTAGCTTGGAAGGCTAGTGTTCTACCATTGAACTACACCCGCTTAATCTGAGCTTGGCGAAGAGAAGATATCAAGTCGGGGTGACAGGACTCGAACCTGCGACCTCCTGATCCCAAATCAGGCGCTCTAGCCAAACTGAGCCACACCCCGATAAGGCATTTGTTTTTGTCTGCCTCGTCTCAACGCAAGTGTTATTATACATAAAGCATGGGTGGTTGTCAACAACTTTTTTAAAAAAATTTATAATGCCGGAAAATATAGGAAAATAGCGCCATTTCTTGGAATTTGTCGACGGGTGTGGTACACTAGGCAATGCAAAAAGATATTTAAGAGGAAAAAAGAATGGATAATTTTATATTTAGTGTGAATGTGACGATTCCGATTTTTTTGATTATTCTATTAGGATATATATTGAGAAGAATCGGTTTCCTGACAGACGAATTTGTGCGCGTGGCAAATAAATATGTATTTATTGTAGCGCTTCCGGTTATGTTGTTCCGGGATATTGCAGGTTCCGATGTGAGAAAGGATATGAATGTGAAGTTCTTACTGTTCTGTATGATCGTGACGATTATTATGTTCTTCCTTGTGTGGGGCATTGCAAAGCTTACCCTGAAGGACAAGACGATGGTAGGAGCGTTTGCACAGGCAGGGGCACGGGGAAGTGCAGCAATTCTGGGCGTTGCATTTGTGGAAAATATCTGTGGAGAGATTGGTATGACGCCGCTTATGATCGTAGCGGCGGTTCCGTTCTTCAATATATTATCGGTGATTATATTGGTGTTTAATGCAAACACAGAGGCGAATAAAGATTATGGTAAGATTAAAAATGCCTGTATCAACATCGCGAAAAATCCAATCATTATAGGAATTGTTCTGGGTCTCATCGCATCGCTGGTGCGATTGCCAATCCCGACAATCCCTGCACGTACGCTCAATTATATTGCACAAACTGCAACGCCGATTGCTTTGCTTGCGGTGGGAGCTGGCTTCGATACCAAACAGGCGATTGCCAGATTAAAGCCTGCACTTGGGGCAACCTTTATCAAACTGATTGGACTGCCACTTGTGTTTTTACCATTTGCGTACAAGCTTGGATTTGCACCGAGTGAGATGGTGGCAATTCTCATTATGCTGGCATCCCCGACGACGGTGAGCTGTTATGTTATGGCAAAGAATATGGATAACGATGACATTCTGACTTCCAATGTCATTGTGCTTACTACATTGCTGTCATCCGTGACGCTTACCTTGTGGATATTTATTCTGCGCACGATTGGCTGCATCTAAAAACCGCGGAAATATGCGGGATTCGGAGCACATGAAAAAAATCTGTTAAAAATTTGAAGAAAAAGGCTTGACAAATGGGAACGAGGTATGTAAAATAGCAAGAGTGTTAAGCAAACAACACAAAACGAATGGGATCTTAGCTCAGCTGGGAGAGCATCTGCCTTACAAGCAGAGGGTCATAGGTTCGAGCCCTATAGGTCCCATTTTTATGGCGGAATAGCTCAGTTGGCTAGAGCACACGGTTCATACCCGTGGTGTCGAGGGTTCAAATCCCCCTTCCGCTATTTTTTTATGCCTGGAATTCCGGTAACATTTTAGAAGATGCATGAATGCATCTTTTTTTATGGAAAAAATCGGGCAGAAGAGAAACTGCAAAATGTAACATTTTGTAATATAATGGGTGTCGAAAAAGGAAAACACCATAGTTTTTTACTTTTTTTCTGTAATACAATGTCTGAAAATGTAACAAATGAGCGAAAATTGTTACAAAAATGTTTCAAATATTTCTAAAAAATTTCAAAAATGTATTGACAAGTTAATAAATGTGATGTTAAATAGGGGAAGTTTGTTGCGAACAAACGGTTTTGGAAAAGGAGTGATTAGATGAGGTTAAACATCGATAAGCTAATGATAGGATTTGTGATGATCTTAGCGGTATGTTTATACACACCAACATTATTGGAAGATTACAAAGCCAATAGCACAACAAATGAGAAGGTAACAGAGGTACTTGCGGAAGCTCCGGCACCGGCAATGACAACAGAGTCTATGGTGCTTGCAGCAGTTACAACGCAGGAAAGCATCGGGGAAGCTGTTCAGGCAGTGGAAGTTACAGATGTGATTGGGAAAGATATGGCAAAGACTGTAACGACTGATGTAACAAAACTCACACCGAAGTTTCAGACAAAGATGGATATGACAAATATGATAGAAGAAACATCGGTTGCAGACAAAAGTGTGCTTCGGACAATGGTTGAAGCACAGACCAATCCGGTATATTCGGAATTCATTGCACATGTAAAGACATTACCAGTTGAGATCAAGCCGTCTCTGATGGCGAGCGATGAGCGAGACAAGGTATTGACAGTTCGCGACAATTATGATGAATTTCTGAATACAGTAGAGACATATTATGCAGAGCGTGGTTCAAAGAAATCTACACAGACATATGTGGCTACATATACAAATATTACCGGAGATGGAACGCTGACTGCATCCAAGGGTGTAAACTACGGACCAAGCGGAAAAGAAACTTATTATAACCTGAATATGAGTGGTGTCGTAGATATTATGCAGAGCATGGGATACAATGCGCAGTATTGGGTTCGCGAGGATGGCGTGAAGATGTATGGCGACTATGTTATGGTAGCTGCCGATTTGAATACACATCCGAGAGGATCGCTTGTGGAGAGCAGCCTTGGTACAGCGATTGTTGTAGACACAGGCGGATTTGCAGCATCAAATCCAAATCAGTTAGATATTGCAACTGCATGGTAAAAGAAAAGGGAATGTTTTCATGAATTACATGGAAACATTCCCTTTTTTTTTGTAAATTAGTAAGTTTGGATTATCAGTTATGTAGTTATGACTTGTTATTATCCTGATTATCGTACTTTGCTTTTAAATCATCCATCGGAGTGGAACCGAATGTTTCGAGTGGAGTATTTAAGGTACGCTCTAAGTCTTCTTGCTCCTTGTTCTTCTGTGCAGTACGTTTCTTCCACCAGGAGAAGAGGATGCATACGACAATGACAACTGCCGCTGCGATGATCAGTACCTTGAATACGCCGGCAGAATGATTGGTTGCCTTGGCGATGGTACGTGTCTTTACAAACATAACGTAGAACTGGATTCCTGTAGCATCATAGAATTCCTGTGCACCGGTTACGACATTATTTTTTGTATCAATCCAGTTTAAATCATCCCGATAGCAGTGAGAGTCAAATGCCTTGTCGGATTTGACCTTTGATATGCCATCCTGATTCATGATCTGCAATGTATCCTCCAGCATGCCCTTTAACTGGACACCGAGATCATCATTATAATTGTTCTGGTATGCAGAAATCATATCGTTGATATAATTATCCATGAGTGCGTTGGCTTTGACACCATATTTGAACTGACCATTATCGTTTTCGTCTACGACCAGAAGCAGTCCGTCCTCGCGCCCGCTGAATATTGTATTATATTGATCCTCTGCGTATTCGGAAATACGGTTGTCGCTGAGTGTATCTCCGGTATATCCACCTTTAAACTGCATATAGAAGGAGAAGACAATCAGGACGAGCATGAGCATGATAATAGTAACAAATGCACTGCCACCGCCATTCGTATACACATAAGTTGTTCTGCCACCATAATATCTTCTTCTTGGTGGTGGAGGTGGTGGCATACCCGGACCTCCGTGATAGTGATGTGGACCTGGCCCGTAATCGTCATATGGCCTAGGGCCGCCTCCAAAGCCACCGCCTCTCGGACCACTGCTGAAACCGCCTCCGCGTGAACCACTGCTGCTGCGGAAGCTGCTTCCGCAGCCACTGAAACTTGCACCATGATGACTGCCGCCACCGTGACCGCCACTGCTAAAGCCGCCGCCACCGCCGCCGGATCTTCCCATAATAAACCCTCCTCGTTATGTATAAATTTGTACAGTTCATTTATATATGCCTGTAATGATAACATTTTACAATGAAATGGCAAATTCGTAAATATAGAAAAGTAAATTGTGACAATTCTTTCCGTGGGAAAAAGGAAACGTTTGCATATACGTAGCAAATATGATAGATTATAGTTCGATACTTTGGTTTTGTTCGATATAAAGGAGCGTAGTGACCATGAGAGTTGGCATGGGGTACGATGTACATAAATTAGTAGAGGGACGACGCCTTGTCTTAGGAGGTGTGGAGATCCCGTATGAGAAAGGACTGCTTGGACATTCGGATGCGGATGTGCTGGTGCACGCGGTTATGGATGCTTTGCTCGGCGCGGCAGCGCTTGGCGATATCGGAAAACATTTCCCGGATACAGATCCTGCATATGAAGGGGCGGACAGTATGAAGCTTTTGGAAGAAGTACGGAAGCTTTTGGACGAGCACAATTTTATGATAGGAAATGTGGATGCGACAGTGATTGCACAGCGACCGAAGCTGGCACCATATATTGAGATGATGCGGGAGAACATTGCAGCACGGCTGTTAATTGATAAAAATCAGGTGAATGTCAAGGCAACCACAGAGGAAGGTCTGGGATTTACCGGTCAGGGGCAGGGAATCAGTTCTCAGGCGATCTGCCTGCTTGAGACAATTGATAATTTCGATTATCGCAGCTCCCGCGTGGTGGATGATACGGTAGAAAATGCTGCCAATCCATGCATGGGATGCATGGGCTGTGCGAAGAGATAAAGAAAACAAAGAGTAATAGGAGGATATTTTAGTTTCATGAGTGACGGAGACAGTTGCAGGCTCAAATATTTTGAAGGCGAACCAGAGGTACTTGCTGAGGTTCGACAGATGTGGGATGAAATATTTGATGATCCGGAGGAGTTTGCGGATTATTATTTTACAGAGATTTGTAAGCAGAATAAGATTTTACTTGCCTATAAGGGGGATGTGCTGGTGGGCATGATCCATCTGAATCCTTATGAGATGCAGGTAGAAGGAAAAAAGGAACTGTGCTATTACATAGTCGGAGTGGCTGTGAAACCGGAATATCGGGAGCAGGGGATTATGCATCGGATGATGCAATATGTGCTTGCAGATATGAAGAAGGATGACAGAATATTTGCATTTTTGATGCCGGAACGGGAAGAGTACTATGAGAGCCTGGGGTTCGAAAAAGTCTTTCATACATTGGAACTGGATATTGATATTGCAGAGCTGGAGGACGAAGATGTCGTACCGGATGATCTTTCCGGAGAGGAAGGATATTATACGAAGAATCTGAGGAATCTGTATGAGGAACGTGATGATATTTTGGAGCACCTTTCCGGTGAAGTGAATGCTGCGCTTGCAAAGAAATATCAGGTTTATGCATATCGGACGCCGCAGTATCTGGAACAGATGTGCATGGAACATCGCTGCCAGAATGGTGATGTGGTTGCTGTGTATGAGGATGGCATGCACATGGATGACGGACAGGTGGAAGAACGTCTGGCCGGTATGTTTTCCTATGATATCTACGATGATACGATGTATGTGGAACGTTTTGAGAGCTTTGATGAGCATGTGCGGTATGTACTGGATGCAGCGGTACGACTTGCCGAACAGGCATTTTGCAGAAGACTTGTGGTAACGATGTCAGAACGCCATTTCTGTGATGATATCGCAAATATGCTTGGCGTGTCAGTGCGGATGAACGAAGGGCATGGATTTATGGCAATATCTCTGCAGGAGGATGCTGCGTTGATGTCAATCCTGCATGAGGCAAGTTTTTTCGACGAAATTGTATAAAAAGATAGAAATTTCAAGAAAAACTTTGATTATGAAAGTATATGTGATATAATTTATCAGATAATGACGCATGATAAGTGATGCGTAAGTATAAAGTAAATTTTTAAGAGA
The DNA here is from genome assembly GCF_056872695.1 of Wujia sp. Lineage (NCBI taxonomy): Bacteria > Bacillati > Bacillota > Clostridia > Lachnospirales > Lachnospiraceae > Wujia > Wujia sp. Next base: position 153,359 of record NZ_DBMFCD010000001.1, read on the forward strand.
TAGGGGTAGACCATGTATAAGATTGTAAAAAAAGAAGTCTTAAATTCGGTTGTTGTCATGATGGAGATAGAGGCTCCTTATGTAGCTGCACGCTGTGAGGCAGGGCAGTTTGTTATTGTCAGAGTGGATGAAGATGGCGAGCGTATTCCTCTTACAATTGCGGATTTTGACCGCGAGCGCAATACAGTCGAGATTATTTTCCAGGTAGTTGGGTATTCGACTACTTTGATGGCAAAGCTGAATGAGGGCGATTACCTTCAGGATTTTGTAGGACCACTCGGACAGCCGGCACCACTTAATAAAGAGTGGAAGCGTGTGATCGGTATCGCGGGTGGCGTTGGAGCAGCTCCGCTTTATCCACAGGCAAAGAAGCTTGCTGAGCAGGGTACAAAGGTGGATGTGATTATCGGTGGACGTACTGCAGAGCTTGTGCTTCTCAAGGAGAAATTCGAGAAGTTCTGTGATAATGTATATATCATGACAGATGACGGTTCTCTTGGTGAGCAGGGCGTTGTTACAAAGAAGCTGCAGGAGCTGTTAGATGCCGGTGTGAAATATGACCATGCAATCGCAATCGGACCACTCATCATGATGAAGTTCGTAGTAGCACTTACAAAGAAGCCGGAATATAACCTTCCGACCGCAGTTTCTTTGAATCCGATCATGATCGACGGTACAGGTATGTGTGGTGGATGTCGTGTCACAGTTGGTGGCAAGACGAAGTTTGCCTGTGTAGATGGACCGGACTTCGATGGATTTGAAGTTGATTTCGATCAGTGTATGAAGCGTCAGACATTCTTCAAGGAAGAAGAACACGAATGTATGATGAAACTTCAGGCAGATCAGATGCAGAATTAGGAGGGAACGAAAGATGCCAAATATGAGTCCAACAAAGGTTCCTATGCCACAGCAGGATCCGAATGTACGAAATAAGAATTTTGAAGAGGTTGCGACTGGTTATACAGCCGAGATGGCAATGGAGGAAGCAACCAGATGTATTAATTGTAAGAATAGACCTTGTATGACCGGATGCCCGGTTAATGTACCGATTCCTGGATTTATCGAGCAGGTAGCTGCTGGTAACTTCGAGAAAGCATACGAGATCATTACAAGTGAGAATGCACTTCCGGCAATCTGTGGACGTGTCTGCCCACAGGAGAATCAGTGCGAGGGTAAGTGTATCCGTGGTATTAAGGGTGAGTCTGTATCCATCGGACGTCTGGAGCGCTTTGTAGCAGATTACCACATGGCACACGGTGCAAAGACAGAACTGAATATCGAGAAGAACGGCAAGCGTGTTGCAGTTGTAGGCTCTGGCCCTGCTGGTATTACCTGTGCAGGTGAACTTGCAAAGAAGGGTTACGATGTAACAATCTTCGAGGCATTACATAAGGCTGGTGGCGTGTTGAGCTATGGTATCCCGGAGTTCCGTCTTCCAAAGTCTCTGGTTGCAAAGGAGCTGGAAAATATTACAGATCTTGGTGTAGATCTTGAGACCAATGTTGTAATCGGGCGATCACTGACTGTAGATGATTTGTTCGCACGTGGATTTGACGCTGTGTTCCTTGGAACCGGTGCCGGGCTTCCGAACTTCCTTCGGATTCCGGGCGAGAACCTGCTTGGCGTATATTCCGCAAATGAGTTCTTAACACGTGTGAATCTGATGAAGGGTTATAAGAAGGGCGAAGTTCCAACACCTGTCAAGGTAGGTAAACGTGTTGCAGTTGTTGGTGCCGGTAACGTAGCGATGGATGCAGCAAGAACGGCTAAGAGACTTGGCGCAGAGGAAGTGTACATTGTATATCGTCGTGGCGCAGAGGAAGTACCTGCGCGTAAGGAAGAAGTGGAGCATGCGAAGGAAGAGGGCGTAATCTTCAAACTCTTAAACAATCCGGTAGAGATCCATGGAGAAGATGGATGGGTAACCGGTATCGAAGTTGTTGCACAGGAACTTGGTGAGCCGGATGCTTCCGGACGTAGACGCCCACAGCCAATTGAGGGATCGAATACGGTGATTCCGGTTGAGACAGTTGTTATCGCAATCGGTCAGTCACCGAACCCACTGATTCGTCAGACAACGGAAGGTCTGGAAACACAGAAGTGGGGCGGTATCATCGTCGATGAAGAGACCGGTGAGAGTACACGTGAGCATGTGTATGCCGGCGGAGATGTTGTTACAGGTGCAGCAACCGTTATCCTTGCAATGGGTGCCGGTAAGAAGGCAGCAAAGGCAATTGATGAGTCATTAAAGGAAATGTAAACATGGTAAATAACTTGGAAGGTTATGCAGAATACGCAGTACAAAAGAAATTAAAAGCAAAGGATCGGATGCCGGTTGTGGCATCCGTAGCTTTGATGATCGCCGGACTTGCAATCTGGACGTTTATAGCAGGCTGGGTAGGCCCGTCAATCCTAATAGTTGGTATTGCTCTTACGATTATTACAGCAACGCGGCAGGAACTGGAGTATGAGTATATATTTGTTAATGGGGATTGTGAAATCTCGAAGATTGTGAAGCGCTCGTCAAGGAAAAAGGTGTATGAGTTTGAGGCAGGTAAGATACAGAAAGTATTACCGTATACATCAATCTTGTTTGACAACGAACGTCAGGCACATCCAGAGATGGTTATCCGGGATTATACATCCTGTTTTTCGGACAGGGAAGATAAGTGGTATGCATTTATTAACAACAGTAAGAACCGTACAGAAGCGGTAATTATAGAACTGAATGATAAGTGTTTAGAACATGTGAAACTTTTTTACAAAAATAAATATAGTGAATAACAAAAATCCGGACCCCCGATTTACATCGAAGTTCCGGATTTTTTGTGTTTTACTTATACGAAATATGTACAATTATGGCTCGAGTGGGGTCATCTTAAGCCCTTTGTACATCTTGGAATAAATACTTTTTTCATCCTGATAAAGCACATAACCACGTGCACCATCTTTTACGATGTAGGCATATTTGTTCTTCTGGACATTCATATACAGAACCTCATCTACGTTTAATTCTTTTGCTTTTGCCTTCGCCGTATATACGTTAAGTGGCTCTAATTTGAATTTTTTAACTGCCTGATCCACTGTCATAGTTTCTTACCTCCCATATAGCGATTCTATCGTTTTTACTCTTGCCCTTCAAGCTGTAAAAATATATAATCATAACTAACTATATTATAGTTCTTTCGTTAGCTTTAGTATATTGTATATTATTGCCAAAGTCAACTGTGAATGTTGCACAAAAATAGGCGTTTTGCATAGGCGGTTCGACGTTTATTTTCGTCGAAGTGACAAGAAAGGGTAAAAAATGATAATCGAAAACAAACAAAATGCAAAAAAACAAAAAAAGATGCTATTGCATGTATGTTGCGCACCATGCAGTTCCCATGTGCTGAGTGTATTATATGAGGAATATGACATTACGGCTTTTTTTTACAATCCCAACATTACGGAAAAAGAAGAGTATGAAAAGCGGATTGAGGAACTGAAGCGGTTTACACAGGAAGCAGAGTTTGCGAGAGCTGTAGATGTGTGTGATGGCGCATATGAACCGGAGAAGTTTTATGCGATTGCAAAAGGTTTGGAGAAAGAACCGGAGCGGGGACGTCGCTGTTACAAGTGTTATGAGTTACGATTGGAAGAAACTGCCCGCTATGCGAAGGAGCATGGATTCGATATTTTTACGACAACATTATCGATCAGCCCGCACAAAAACGCGGCATGGCTAAATGAGATTGGAGCGCGGATGACAGAAAAATATGGTGTTGCATATCTGTACAGTGATTTCAAAAAAAAGAATGGATATGCACATTCCATCGAACTGTCGCGGGAGTATCACCTGTACCGGCAGGACTATTGTGGATGTATTTACAGCCGCTTAGAAAGGGAAGAACAAAAGAAGAATAAAAGAATCTGACAAAAGGGGTTGTGCTATGGCGAAAATTGATGTATAATTTTTGCAATTTGAGAAAAAAGAGCTTCGGATAACTATGCAATTTTTCCGTTTCACTCTTTTTTTTTGAGCAAATTTCTTGTTTTGCAAGTAAATCTAAGAAGAAAGGACAAAGACTATGAAAGCATTTCTGATACTGGAAGATGGCCATGTATTCGAGGGGAAAAGCGTCGGTTCGACCAAAGAAATTATCAGTGAGATCGTATTTAACACATCGATGACTGGTTATCTGGAAGTACTGACGGATCCTTCTTATGCAGGACAGTCTGTGTGTATGACGTATCCGTTGATTGGTAACTATGGTATTTGTAAGGAAGACATGGAGGCAGAACGTCCATGGCAGTCTGGCTTTATTGTCAGAGAATTGGCGAAGCGTCCGAGCAACTTCCGAAGTGAGGAAAGTGTCGAGTCATTTCTTATAGAAAATGATATTACCGGAATTGAGGCGATTGATACACGGGCTCTGACGAAAATTCTGCGTGACAAAGGTACGATGAAGGGCATGATCACAACGGATGAGAATTTCGACAAGGATGATTGTATTAAGCGGATCAAGGCATGGAACATGGGACATGTTGTGCTGGATGTCACATGCAAGGAGAAGATGCGTTTTCCTGGTGAAGGATATAAGGTAGCAGTCATTGACCTTGGTGTGAAGAAAAATATTGTTCGTTGTCTGCTGGAACGTGGCTGTGCGGTTACGGTATATCCGGCGGAAACTCCGGCGGAGGAGATTATCGCAGATGCACCGGACGGCATTATGCTGACAAACGGTCCTGGTGATCCGAAGGATAACGTGAAGACAATCGAAGAGATCAAGAAGCTTTTTGCAACGAAGATCCCAATTTTTGCAATCTGTCTGGGACATCAGCTTCTGGCACTTGCGAATGGCGCAGATACGCAGAAGATGAAATATGGACATCGTGGCGCAAACCATCCGGTAAAGGATTTGAAAACAGGGAAAGTATATATTTCAACACAGAATCATGGCTATGTGGTAAAGGAAGAGACACTGGATCGTGACATTGCAGAGCCAAGCTTTATCAATGTAAATGATAAGACTATCGAGGGTGTGCATTATCTTGGAAAGAATGTTCAGACAGTACAGTTCCATCCGGAGGCCTGTGCAGGTCCGCTCGATACAGGATTTTTGTTTGATGAGTTTATGAATATGATGGAGGTGTCTAAATAATGCCAAAGAATCCGCATGTAAAAAAGGTTGTAGTTATTGGATCTGGTCCGATCGTTATCGGACAGGCGGCAGAGTTTGATTATGCTGGTACACAGGCATGTCGTTCCCTGAGGGAAGAGGGCATCTGCGTTGTTTTGATCAACTCGAATCCTGCTACCATCATGACAGATAAGGATATTGCAGATAAGGTATATATCGAGCCTCTGACACCGGAGGTTGTAAAGGCAGTTATCAAGAAGGAAAAACCGGACAGTGTGCTTCCGACACTGGGTGGACAGGCAGCGTTAAATATCGCGATGGAACTGGAAGAGTCCGGTTTCCTGAAGGAACATAATGTAAGACTGCTTGGTACATCTTCGAAGACAATCAAGAAAGCAGAGGATCGTCTGGAATTCAAGAAGACCATGGAGAAGATCCATGAGCCTTGTGCACCATCCGAAGTTGTAACGAACATCAAGGATGGTCTGGCGTTTGTTGAGAAAATCGGGTATCCGATTGTGCTGCGTCCGGCGTATACACTTGGCGGTAGCGGTGGCGGTATTGCACATAACGAAGAAGAATTCGTAGAAATATTGATGAACGGACTGCGTCTGTCGCGTGTCGGTCAGGTTCTGGTCGAGCGTTGTATCGCGGGCTGGAAAGAGATAGAGTACGAGGTTATGCGTGATGCGAACGGTACCTGTATTACCGTATGTAATATGGAGAATCTGGATCCCGTTGGTGTCCATACCGGAGATTCCATCGTTGTCGCGCCATCACAGACACTGGCAGATAAGGAATACCAGATGCTTCGTAGTGCTGCTTTAAATATCATTACCGAGCTTGGTATCCAGGGTGGATGTAACGTACAGTTCGCATTGCATCCGACAACATTTGAATATTGCGTAATCGAGGTAAATCCGCGAGTAAGCCGTTCTTCTGCACTTGCTTCAAAAGCAACCGGTTATCCGATCGCGAAGGTGGCTGCGAAGATTGCACTTGGATACAATCTGGACGAAATCAAGAATGCAATCACTGGCAAGACTTATGCAAGCTTTGAGCCGGCGCTTGATTATGTTGTAGTCAAGATGCCGAGACTTCCTTTCGATAAGTTCATCAAGGCAAGCCGGAAGCTGACGACGCAGATGAAGGCAACCGGTGAGGTTATGAGTATCTGTACGAATTTTGAGGGTGCACTGATGAAGGCACTTCGTTCGCTTGAACAGCATGTGGACAGCCTGATCTACGAGAATTACAATGATCTTCCGACGGAAGAAATCCATGAGATGCTGCACCGTGTTGATGACCGTCGAATCTTCGTTATCGCAGAAGCACTGCGCCGTGGAATCTCTGCAGAAGAAATCCATGATATTACGAAGGTAGATATCTGGTTTATTGACAAGATCAACAATATTGTACAGGAAGAAAAATTGCTGCGTGAGACACCTGAAATCACAAAAGAAATGATGCAGGAAGCAAAGCGCATGGAGTTTCCGGACAAGGTAATCGCACAGATTACAGGAAAGAAAGAAAAGGAAATCAAGGAGCTTCGTTATGGCTATGGCATCCATGCATCCTACAAGATCGTAGATACCTGTGCGGCGGAGTTTGAGGCGGAGACACCATATTACTATTCCTGCTACGATGGAGAATCGGAAGTCGAAGTGGATGAGAATAAGAAGAAGATCATGGTACTTGGCTCCGGTCCAATCCGTATCGGACAGGGTATCGAGTTTGATTACTGTTCGGTACACAGTACATGGACATTGAAGAATAAGGGCTATGAGACCATTATTGTAAATAATAATCCGGAGACAGTCAGTACAGACTTCGATATCGCAGATCGTCTGTATTTCGAGCCGCTTACGGCAGAAGATGTAGAGTCTATCGTAAATATCGAGAAGCCGGACGGTGCGGTTGTACAGTTCGGTGGACAGACAGCCATCAAGCTGACGGAGGCGCTTTTGGAGATGGGTGTGACAATCCTTGGTACAAGTGCTGAGAATGTTGATGCAGCCGAAGACCGTGAACTGTTCGATGAGATTTTGGAGAAGTGCTGTATCCCAAGAGCAGCCGGTAAGACTGTATTTACTGTAAAGGAAGCATTGGGAGCTGCCAACGAGCTTGGTTATCCGGTCCTTGTCCGTCCTTCCTATGTATTGGGTGGACAGGGTATGCAGATTGCAATCTCGGATAAGGATATTATTGAGTTTATGGAGATTATCAACCGGCATGAGCAGGAACATCCGGTTCTGGTTGATAAATATCTGATGGGTAAGGAAATCGAGGTCGATGCCGTATGTGATGGCGACGATATCCTGATTCCTGGTATCATGGAGCATATCGAGCGTGCAGGTATCCATTCCGGAGATAGTATCTCCGTGTACCCGGCACAGACGATCACACCGAAGATCAAGCGTGTGCTCGAAAACTACACGAAGAAGCTTGCGAACAGCCTGCATGTTATCGGACTGATTAATATTCAGTTTATTGTATATCAGGATGAGGTATATGTCATCGAGGTTAACCCACGATCAAGCCGTACGGTTCCATATATCAGTAAGGTAACCGGTATTCCAATCGTTGATCTTGCAACGAGAGTTATCACAGGCGAGAAGATCAAGGATATGGGCTATACACCGGGATTACAGCCGGAATCTGAATACTTCGCAATCAAGATGCCGGTATTCTCCTTCGAGAAGATCCGGGGGGCTGAGATCAGCCTTGGACCGGAGATGAAATCAACGGGTGAGTGTCTTGGTATCTCGAAAAATTACAACGAAGCGTTGTTCAAGGCGTTCCTTGGAAACGGCGTGAATCTGCCGAAATACAAGAAGATGATACTTACAGTGAAAGATTCCGATAAGCTGGATGCGGTGGAAATCGGACAGCGGTTTACCGCACTTGGTTATGAGATCTACTCAACAAGAAGTACCTGCCGCGTTCTGAATGAAAATGGTGTTCCGGCAAAACCGATTAACAAGGTGGAGGAGCCTTCTCCAAACCTTCTGGATCTGATTCTGTCGCATGAAATCGATCTTGTTATTGATACACCATCCCAGGGTGTAGAACACAGCAAGGACGGCTTCGTGATCCGTCGAAATGCGATCGAGACAGGTGTGACAGTCCTCACAAGCTTAGATACCGCACATGCGCTTCTTACCAGCTTGGAGTCATCTGACAGACACAATCTTTCTCTTGTGGATATAAGCGAAATATAGTAAAATGAAGGTAACCATGCAGATAACCTGTCTGGTTACCTTTATTTTTTGAGGTGATGGAATGAATATTGGTTCGATGAGTAATAACTATATAATTCCATATAGCGTTGTCAGCCGCGTGACACCGGTCAATGCGGACAATACGGTCGACACTTCCACGAAGGTGAAGCCGGTCGAATGTCAGACGTGTAAGAACCGGGAATATGTCGATGGTTCGAACGAACCGGATGTGTCATTTAAGACACCGGGCAAGATTGCGGCAGGAGAATCGTACGCGAAAGTAAGTGCACATGAACGGGAGCACGTGGCGAATGCGATTCAGAAAAGCAGCAAGCCGGGTGCAAAGCTGATATCGGCGAATGTGACATTGAAGATGGGAGTCTGTCCGGAATGTGGCAGAACATATGTTGCCGGTGGTGAGACAACCACGCAGATTCAGTATTCGGAGAGCAATCCATATGAGAAGAACCGGAAACAGGCAGAAGCCGGATTCCTGATCGGAAACAATTTTGATGCTACTTCTTAGACCAGCATTTGACGTTGCGCTTTCGGTTGCGCTTCGTGTCTGCTTTATATCTTATTTCACATAACGAATTTAAATATTGCAGATAATGCTTTTGTGAATCGAGCAAGTCCTCCGGGAAAAGCGGAAGCAGCAGTTTCACGGGATTTTGTTTATAGAAGATACATAGCCTGACAAAAAAATCCATGGTCGGTTTTCGATAGTCTGATTCTAAGTGGCAATATGATGAACGTGAGATGCCGGTCGATGCGGCTATTTCTTTCTGGGTGTAACCGGAGTGGAGTCGGAGACGAATGAGTATAGCTCCGAAGGTTTTGATATCTGACATGACAGATCCTCGCTTTCTGGATAAATTTGAAAATTAGAATGAAATAATTTGGAAGCAGCTGCTTCCAGAAAAATAGAAAAGAAATCATATTCGAGAAGTATGGTGAGCTCAGCCAGAACATCTACCGGTGGCGCGCATCTTCCCGTTTCATAGTTACTATAGGCTTGTCTTGTAATGTTGAGTCGCTTGGATATATCGGTTTGATTCAGATGTTTTTGACGACGTGAAATTTTTAGACGAGGCCCGAATTCTTTTGGAATCATAGAATGTACCTCCATGGGCATTATGTTATCAGAAAAAGATAGAATTACAAGCAGAAAAAATAAGATTGGCACATATTCACAACCACGACTGTGAATATTGCACAAAATAGGAGAAGGAGACAGAATATGAGTAAAGCAGATGATTTGTTCATTGCAATGTGTAAGGATATTATTGAGAATGGTTACGATACAAAAGGGGAAAAAGTTCGCCCCAAATGGGAGGATGGAACGTCTGCGTATACGATCAAACGGTTTGGCGTTGTGAACCGGTATAATCTGGCAGAGGAGTTTCCGGCAATCACGCTGCGCAAAACATATGTGAAATCCGCGATTGATGAATTGCTCTGGATCTGGCAGAAAAAATCAAACAACGTACATGATCTGCACAGCCACATCTGGGATGCGTGGGCGGATGAGGATGGTTCAATCGGTAAGGCGTATGGCTACCAGCTTGGTGTGAAACATAAGTACAAGGAGGGGATGATGGATCAGGTGGACCGGGTAATCTATGACCTGAAGAATAATCCATACAGCCGTCGTATCATGACAAACATCTATGTGCATCAGGATCTGTCAGAGATGAATCTGTATCCGTGTGCGTACAGTGTGACTTTTAATGTGACAGGCAATAAATTAAATGCGATCTTAAATCAACGTTCACAGGATGTGCTTGCAGCGAACAACTGGAATGTTGTGCAATATGCGGTTCTGGTCTATATGCTGGCACAGGTAACCGGATTCGAACCGGGAGAACTGGTGCATGTGATCGCAGATGCACACATCTATGACAGACATATCCCGATCGTGGAGGAACTAATCAGCCGGCCGACTTATCCGGCACCGAAATTCAAAATGAATCCGGACATTAAGGATTTTTATGATTTCACGGTCGATGATTTTACGATTGAGGATTATCAGACCGGACCACAGATCAAGAACATACCGATAGCAATTTGAGTTGAAATATATGGAGGGTAACATGGATTTAATAGTAGCGGTTGACAATAACTGGGCGATTGGAAACAAGGGTGATTTGCTTGTTTCAATACCGGAGGATCACAAATTCTTCCGTCAGACGACGATGGGAAATGTTGTCGTGCTCGGAAGAAAAACACTGGCAGGATTTCCGAACGGTCTGCCACTTGCGGGAAGAGATAATATTATTTTATCAACCGATCCGGATTATACCGTGCGAGGGGGTACGGTTGTACATTCGAAGGAAGAACTTTTTGAGACACTCAAACAGTATGCGGACAAGGAAATCTTCGTGATTGGTGGTGGACAGATCTATGAGATGCTGCTTCCGTATTGTAAGTATGCGCATGTGACGAAAATCAATTATGATTATGCAGCGGATACCCATTTTCCGAATTTGGACGAACTGGAGAACTGGGAAATGATCGCGGACAGTGATGAGCATACCTATTTCGATTTGGAATTTTATTTCCACAAATATGAGAATAAAAGTCCGTTAGCATTTTAGAAATTTGGTGATTTTTGCATAATATGCACAAAATAATTGATGAAAATGTTATAAATCATACAAAAAGTCTTTCAAATACGACGGAAGTATGGTATCATTTAAGGTATATTTGAGCGATTATTTTTATTTTGGGAGGGTAATAAAAATGGCAGATGTAATGTTGACGTCCGGACAGGGCTTTGAGGGTTACGAAATCGTAGAGTATTTGGGATTTGTGAATGTACAGTCTGTACTTAGCTCGAACTTTTTTAAGGGCTTTGCAGCCGGTGTAAGTGAGATGTCAGATTCCGAGAGTGAGAAGTTGACAGGTAAGCTTGAGCAGGTAAATGAGACAGCTTTGAAACGTTTGCAGACAATTGCAGCAAGAAAGAAAGCAGATGCGGTAATTGGTGTAGAACTGAACTATACACAGTTCGCCAGCTATTCCGTAGGAACAATCGCTTCAGGTACAGCAGTTCGCCTGAAGAAGAAGCCGGAGGAAAACCCGATTACAGAAAAATTTCTGTATGTCAGCAACTACTATAACCGTCTGGTTCCAAGACCGGTTCGTGTATGGTTACGTGGATCAAAGAATGGGGTAACCATTTCTGCAGATTTCTTTAATTATAACAAAGATGATATTTGTGCAATCCGTGCAGATGTCGAGTTGACAAATCTGTATGAAGAGAGATTGCTGTTAAAAGATTTGGATTTTGTATTTCAGAAAGGAAATGTTTCTCTGATTGAATCCAAGGATATGGAGTGTAAGCTTCCTGCAAAGGATATTCTACTTTTGAAGGATGCAAAGGTTCGTATCTCAAAATATGTGACAAGCCGTGGCGTATATGCATGCAACGATCAGCCTATCGATGTTACTATGCCGTTACATAGGTTATCTGCGCTTAAGGAGAAACGAGGTATTGATGCGGTAGAGAAGTATCGTACCGACGGCATGATCTGGACTTGTAACTGTGGCTATGTGAATGAAGCTGGTGCAGATGAGTGTCTGATTTGTGGACGGAAGCAGGAAGATATGAAGAGCACATCGAAGTTCAATCCGGATGAGATGCTTGCAAAGATGCAGACGAAGGAATATGTCATTGAATTGAAGGACGTATTGATGGAATACATCAAGGATATTGATAATGAGTACAGAATGGAACTCCTGGAGATTATGGAGTCCGGATTGCAGTATGAGAAGACAAGAGGTAACATGAAGGATACTGTAATTGAGAAGGTAGAAAAGGTGTTTGAAGGACACTAAGTAAAGTGGAACTGACAGAGGTGACAGGGCATGGGCGCAGGACTCAGCATGGCGAGTGTAAATAAAATTAAAGAGTTGGCGAATTCCAGAGAATACAGTCTGGCACTTGAGTTAGTGGAACATCAGGATTTGACAAAATCGCTGAACCCACAGTTTTTGAGACTGTGTGGAGAGATTTACATAAAAAATGACAAATATAAGGATGCCAGACGATGCCTGATCATGGCGCATCGTTTGGGACCGGAGTCAAAACGGATCCTGTATACGTTCGTGGAGCTTTATCTGCGGATGGGATATTTCCAGTTGGCAAAAACATATTATGATATGTATATGTTTGATGCCAATGCATATGATAGCCGGGACATCGAATATGTCTGGAACAAGCATGAACATGCGGATGATTACAAGCTGCTGGAACCTTTGATTGGTGGATATGCACATAATCTGGATTATGACTGGAGCTTTGAGTTGTATCTACTCTATAAAAAAGAGGGAAAACAGAATGAGGCAGATGCGCTGGCAGAGTTGTATCATGCATCGTTTAAGAATTCGGAGAACAGTCAGATTATATTGGATATTGAAGCTGGAAAAGCAAAGGTAGATACATATTTTAATATATATGCGGATACTGAAGCTGCGGATGATAGTCCGGATATGGAAGCACTTCGTACAGAAGAACAGGAACTGCTTGCAACCGATGATCTGCGAATGCATCCGAAAGAGGCGGAGATTACAATTATGTATGAGGATTCTTATGCACCTGCCGGCTCGGAGAAAAAAGTGCAGAAGATGCTCAAAAAACAGGAACGCGAGGAGCAACGGAAAGAAAAGAAACTGCTGAAAAAACAGAAACAGCAGGAAAAGGCTGAGGCTGTGGCGACAGCGGAAGCTGGGGAGAAAGCGAATGCAGAAGCAGAGGTGAAACGAGACACCGAAGCAAAATCAGAACCAGAGCCGAAAGCACCTGAGACAGTTGCAGATGAAACAGAACAAAAGGTAACTGTGGAGGCATCTGGGACAGAAACGGAAAAGGAAACAAAAAAGGGATTTTCCCAAAGGTGGAAGAAAAAGAAACACGAGGAAGAATCCGAAGAAGTTGTTTCGGATGAAGAAGTGGTGGAGAAGAAAGAGACTCCGGCACCAGAGACTGCAGAGAATGTGGAAGAGAAAAAAGAGTCTGGAACAACCGATATAGAGGATACAAAAGAAACAACATCGGAATCAAAAGATGCAAAGACATTGGAAGAACCGAAAAAATCAAATAGTGACATTTCATCAGAGATTGCAGAGACAACAGGGCAGGCGGAAGATATGAGACATAGAAAAGGAACAATTGCAAAAGATGTAGTCGTAGTAGATGAAGATGACGGGTTTGAAGCGGAAGCAGATACAATCGAAGAGCTTACGGAAAAAGAACATGGAACGCAGGTGTCTGAGATGAAAGAAGCAGAAGTGACAAACGGGAAACCGGTGTTTGAGTTCCAGACTCTGGAACTGGCACCGGAAGATTTTGAAGAAGAATATGAGGTGGATGATTTCTCTGAGAAGCTGGATGCAGAATTCGGAGAGATGAAGATGCCGGAACCAAAACCGGAGATCGAGGTAGAAGTCGAAGAGCCAGAGACAGTAGAACCGGAGCCGGAGATGGAGACTGAGCCAGAACCGGAGATCGAGGAGACGGTGGAAGAAGCTGTTGAAGAAGAATCGGAGAATGAGGTAGAAGTCGAAGAGCCAGAGACAGTGGAACCGGAGCCGAAGATGGAGACTGAGCCAGAACCGGAGATCGAGGAGACGGTGGAAGAAGCTGTTGAAGAAGAACCGGAGAATGAGGTAGAAGTCGAAGAGTCAGAGACAGTAGAACCGGAGCCGGAGATGGAAACTGAGCCGGAA